>CAYGOU010000272.1:0-4092 GCA_964351455.1 uncultured Porphyromonadaceae bacterium | reverse complement strand
TCTTTACGCTTACCTGCGAAAATGGATCAGGGAAAGAAATGCTCAGGGCTTCCGCCTCTATCGCCAGAAAGAGGCCGAGCTCAATCAGCTCCGATCGCAGGTCAATCCGCACTTTTTATTCAATTCACTCAATACGGTCTATGCCTTTGCCCTGAAAGAGGATAACCCGAAAACCGCTGAGTATATCGCCAAGCTCTCTAACCTCATGCGCTACCTCATCGACGACATGGAAAAAGAGCGGATCCCCCTGCAAAAAGAGATCGATTACATCCACGATTACATCAATATGCAAAAGATCCGGAGCTCGGTGGAGCATGATATTCAAATCAATATCCAGCTGGATAATGACCGGTGCGAAATCGCTCCCATGCTCATGATTCCCTTCGTTGAGAATGCCTTCAAGCACGGTATAAATCCTAATAAACGTTCAGAATTGCGGATTTCAGTGACGGTCGAAAAGCAGCAGTTTCGCTTTGAGATCGAAAATACCTTCGACCGCGAACTAACATCCTTTTACAAAGAGAAAGGATTCGGAATCGGTATTGAAAACGTCAGGCAGAGACTCGAACTGATTTACCCTGCGAAGCATTCTCTGACGGTTCTTGACAAGGGTGACCGGTTTTATGTGAGCGTCAAAATCGATCTATAATGCTATTTTTAGGTGCTAACCCGAATCACATGATCCGCTCCATTGCCGTCGACGATGAACCCAGTGCCCTGGATGTGATCCGCATTCATGCAGCCCAGGTACCTGAACTCGACCTGCTCGATTGTTTTACTGACCCGCTCATGGCGTTGGAATTTCTTAAAAACAACCGGGTGGATCTGATTTTTCTCGACATCAACATGCCGGGCCTATCCGGACTCGACCTGCTCAATCGGTTGAAATTCAAACCCAGAGTGGTTTTTACCACGGCCTATTCTGAATATGCCCTCGACAGCTATGAATTTGAGGCGGTCGATTATCTCATGAAACCCATCGAATTTGATCGCTTTTACCGGTCGGTTCAGAGATACCTGAAACAAAGCGCCGGCAACGGGAATGGAGGAACAACCTATCCTGAGTATATTTTCGTGAAAGACGGATACAGGCAGGTGAAAGTGGTGGTGGATGAGATCACCCATATCCAGAGTCAGGGCAATTACCTTGATATATTCACCGGATCCGGGCGCACCGTCACGCGTATGACCCTCAGTCAAATGCAGGAACTTCTGCCCGCGAATCGCTTCATCAGGATTCACAACTCCTTCGTGGTCAACCTTTCATCCATCGACAGGATTGAGAACAACCAGGTTTTAATCGGTGATGCGGCGATTCCTGTCGGGGCGAAGTATAGGGATGGTTTTTTTCTCCTTACCTTAACAAATAAACCAAATTTCACATTCTAAGCTTTCTTACCATGAAGAAGTACCTATTATTCGCACTGATTTTCTCATGTGTCGCAACATATACATTATCTGGACAAACGAAGAAGGATGACATCAAGAAGCTCATGAATATCATGGGTAATACTGATCAGATCGATCAGGCTATAGATAACATTTTACCGATTCTGTCTCAACAGATTTTAAGTCTGGGGGATGAGGCAGAGAAAGAGGAGCTCATCAATTGGACAGTCAGTGAATCGAAAAAGCTCATTCAGCAATTCATTGATGAGGATCTGGTGGGAATCTACGACAAGCAGTTTACCCATTCAGAGATACTATCCTTGATTCAATTCTACGATTCTCCCCTTGGTAAAAAGTTGATAAAAACCGGTCCCGAGATCCAAAAGCAAACTCTTTTGCTGATGTCCACCAAATACATGCCTGAAATGCAGAAAAGGATTTCTGAGAGGCTGAGATAAGTCCCACAGGTCCTCTGGCCCCTATCCCCTCTTAACATCCTTTACCTGTTGATTCGGCCCAATCCTGCACCGCAGGGACCGAGTCCCCGACCGCCCTGGTTTAGGCGTGCGGCACCCCGTCCAAAACCGGCTCCCACACCTCGCCCCTGCACAAAACCTGCACCCCTGCCCAGACCTCTGGTCCCGCCCTGGTAGGCTGAACGGGGAATATTTGGGGTGATTCCTCCAAGTTGCATAATCTGATTGCGGTGGTCGGCCTGAATCTGATCCATCTGCAACCGGATGGCGGCAGCTTCGGAGGCATCGGCCGTGGTGCGGAACTGCGTTCTGAGCGTGTTCATCTCCTGGATGTGGTTGGTTGAGAGTTCCTGAATCGCTTTTTGCTGTTCAGCAGTTAAGTTTGGGGTGTTGACACAGGCACCGCGGTTGTTGCGCAGGTATTGATTGCCTCTGAAGTTCTGGGCATTGAGCCCCTGAAATCCTGTTGCCATGGTTAGCATCAGGGTGACGAAAAAGAGGATTGAACGTTTCATGGTGATTAACTTTTGGGTTATGACACAATTGGGTTTATTGATTTCTGTTTTGCCATCTCCGACCGCGGTCGGCTGGCGGACCTCCTCCCCGGTCGCCCCGTCCCCGCTGTCCCCCGGGCAGGTCAACATCTCCCTGAGGATTAAGGATCTGCTCGAAAATCCTGTACAGCTCTTCCTGTTGTTCCCGACTGCAAACCTTTTTAAGTCCGAGGTAATACTCAATGGTAAGATTCTTCAGTTCGGTATGCTTCAATCCGATCTCCTCTGAAAGGTTTGTTAGGAGACCCATATCGGGTTGCTCTACAGTCATCTCCCTAAGCTGTCGGTTTCGCAGCCTGGCCATTTCAGAACTGATGCCGGAGGCGTTGCGGTTGTATTTCATGCTGAGTTCCCTGAACTGCTCCTGTTGTTCAGGAGTCAGCTGCAGCAACCTGGCAAAATAGGCCACCCGCTGGGTTGAAGGCATCTCTCCGGCAGGTTCACTGCTTTGGGTTGCCGGTGTTAAGTTGTTTTTGGCTTGACGGATGTGAATGACTACTGTGAGAATGGTTGCGATGTTGGTGACCGTCAAAAAAAGGATCAGGGCGATTAGCAGTTTCGGTTGTTTCATGGCTGGATTATTTTTTTCATAATCTTAAAAGCCAAGCAGAAAGGTTTCAAGCGGTTCCTGCTGCAGATCGTTCATGATCAGATGGATCTCATTCGAAGCCTGCACCTCCGTGCGATGTTCCTGCACCAGGATCCTGCCAATTCCGATACCCCCGATGACCCCGGCCAGCATAACCAGGCTGAAGGCCAGCACCTGAATAAGTGCCGGTCTCGACTTGATTTCATTGTGTGCCTGCAGGTTGCTGTTTAAAATGGCTTCAATGCGGGTGGCCATGAATGGATCGGGTTGGATGCTTCTCTCAGCTTCAACGGCCCTGAGTGTTTCTGTAAGGTAGAGAGAAAAATCCCTGCATTCCTGACAGTTATCAAGATGAACCCCGATGTTTCTTTTCTGGTGTTCCCCGGCATATCCCTGAAGGTACCCGAGCAGTTCTTTATGACATTCTGTGCATTTCATCTGATTGCCTCTTTCTATTAGACCTGTTAATCAATAAAAACTTGCGCTCTCAGGATTTATTCCTGTAACAATCCCAAAGTTTCTGCTGAAGCTTTCTCCTGGCCCTGAAGAGCAACGATTCAACCGAGGAGAGTGAGACCTTCATTACCTCAGCGATTTCCTTATACGAAAGCTCCTCATATTCAAGCAGGATAAAGGCTGTCCGCTGTGCGGCCGGAAGGGAGTCAATTGCCTGGTGCAGTCTCCGGCTGCGATCCTGGCTGATCAGGCCATGGTCGGGCCGCATTGCAGGATCCGGATCGGCCACCTGCAAAGGAGAAGTATTTCCCGCATCTTCTGATGGTTCAGAAAGGGATCGATTAAGTTTTCGTCTGCGGTTTTTTTTCAGATAAGAGATGGAGTGATTGACGGATATCCGATATACCCAGGTTGACAGCGCCGAACGACCTTTGAAGTCGCTGAGCCGGGTGATGACCCTGATCAGTACCTCCTGGGTGATGTCGCGGGCATCTTCGGGATCTCCGGCATATCCCATCGCCGTGCGCAGCACCAGGGGCTGAAAGCGATCAACCAGCTCGCGGATGGCCTTTGCATCGCCGTTCAAAACAGAATTGACAAGCTCCTGGTCGTTCATTGGATCATATGC
>CAYGOU010000271.1:0-4094 GCA_964351455.1 uncultured Porphyromonadaceae bacterium | reverse complement strand
GGCGGGGATAGTGTTTCAAAACCGCTGAGCTTGAGTTGCAGGCACCTGGTGGTACACAACGGCCGGGTGGTGCACCGCAGGTTTGGCACGGTGCCGACCCCAGAAAGATTCAACCCAAACGATATCAGGATCGATCAGGTTGAGCTGGATGTTCGGAGGGTTCGTTTTGATGGATCGGACCTCTCTGCCGACCTGAATCATGTTGGTTTTATCGAGCATTCGGGATTCAGGGTCGATCGGCTGTCGGGATCTCTGAGATTGGATTCAAGCGGGTTCAAAAGCAACGATCTGATGCTGGTCACCGAGCATTCGGTGTTGTCGGCACCAAGGGCGGCGGTTTTGGGATGGGCAAGGCAGGAGCCCGGCAGTGTCTTTGATCCGCAGCTTGAGTTGGTTTTTTCAGGTGATACACGGATCAGCGGTTCCGACCTCCAATATTTCGGGGGATTCGGAAGGGATCTCCCCGATCTTAGAATCAGGGGTCATGTCGAGGGTCGGATCAGTCAGGCTTCGGTGACTCGGGCAATGCTCAGTCTTGGGGACGTGGCAATCTTTACTGGTAGTCTCCAGTATCACTACCATGGCAGCTTCCGGGAAACCGATCTGGATATACAAACCAACGAATTGAGCATTGACCTTCTGCAGCTTCAGGATATTCTCAGGAAGAAATCGGTACCAGGAATCGACTTTATACTGCCAGAAGAGGTGGTTGCGCTCAAAACCCTGAGCTATGAGGGCTGGTTTAAGGGTACACCCGAGAACTTTACCAACAAGGGTCTGTTGACCCTGCCGCTCGGAAAGGTCAGCACTGAGTTGGAGGTTATTAAGTCTAACACCCTGCCCGATTATCATTTCAAAGGAGTGGTGGCCTCAGACCGTTTTTATCTTTCAAATTTGACCTGGCAGAGCCTTCCCATTGATCAGGCGGGATTTATGGTGAGTGTTGACGGCACTTGGGACGGGGAGAAGAGGGTGATGGCCAGGATAGAGGGAGATGCAACTGACATCGCCTTCAAGGGCAGAAACATCCGGAAAATCACCCTCGAGGGGAAGGCTGGCAATGATGGATACTATGGAATGGTAATGGTTGATGACCCAAATCTTCAGATGACCTTCAACGGGGGGGTCAATCTTTCAGGAAGCATTCCGGAAATTGAGATGGTGGTTGATTGTGAGCACGCCGATCTTTTCAAACTCGGAATTGATCCCAGGGATTCTGTTTCGGTGCTGCAGATGACCCTCTTTGCCAATCTGACGGGGAGCAATATTGATAACCTTCAGGGACAGGTGTCTTTTATCCAGTCAAAATATATTAACAGCCGGGGCGAGCTGCCAGTCAAAGAGATGGTGGTTACCCTTAAGCCTGAATTCGGCAGCAACAAAATCACGTTGGCTTCGGCTTACCTCGATGCAAGGATTCTCGGCACCATTCACCTGGATGATCTGGCAAACCAGCTTCAAGGTCTCATGGCCAGATACCTTCCGCTTGATCCATTGGAACAAGCAATAAGGGAGGACCATTTGAACGAATTCTCCTTCAACTTTAATATCAAAGACCCTACTCCTGTAACCCGGATTCTTTTGCCGGGTTTGCAACTGAAGGACAATACCCGTGTCAGTGGGACCTATCGGGCGTCAGACCAGCATCTTTTCATTGAGGGATCATCTCCGCAGTTTGCCGTTGGGGGAAGTCTGTTTACCGGTTTTCAGTTCATGATGGAATCATTGCGAGAGGAGATGGTGATGCGTGCGAGCCTTCAGAAGGCACAGTTCGATGCATACACGGTGTTTGATCAGATCGAATTGACCAGCCGGGTAAAGCGCGAAGGTATGAGTCTGCTATTGAGCTGGGATGGCAGGGATACGGTTGAAACCCGGGGCAGGATCTCCTCTAAGGTTTCATTTGACAAGAAAAAGGGATTTGCCCCGGTGGCCCATCTGGCTTTTGATGAGCAGGTACTGGTATTCAGAGATCACCTGTGGAAGCTTTCTGCCTTTGATTTGGTTCTTCAAAAGGATCTGGCAAGGATTCAAGGATTTCATCTGAGCGAAGGTGAGCAGGGACTAGGACTCAACGGCGCGCTTTCGAAATCACCGCTTGATACCCTTAATGTTAGTTTCGACCGACTGAGCCTGGTTAGCCTACAGCAATTCTTTCCGGCCATGAAAATGAACCTGGAGGGAACACTCAACGGGGAGGCCAGGATTTTTGACCTTTCGCAGAAGGGGGTGTTCCTGGCTAATCTGGCCATCGACAGTCTCAGGGTAAACCAGGAATCGATCGGGCATACTACCATCAGCAGTCGCAGTGCCGGTATCGGTGAGCCCGTTTTTATGGAAGTTGTGGCACAGCGGGGAGCCATCAGGACCGCGCATCTTACGGGATTTTATGACCCTGAAGGCAATAAGCTCAACTTCGACCTTTCTCTCGATAAACTGAGGCTGAACATGGCTAGTTCCTTTGTTGAACCTGACCTACAGGAGATCAGGGGACTGGCGAGCGGCAAAGTCAGGATTACAGGAACCCGCGATGACCTCCAGCTGAATGGAGGGTTATTCATTCAAAAAGGAGCTTTTATTGTTGGTTACATACAGACCAGATACACCTTTACCGATAGCCTGAGAATCACGCCGGATGGTTTTTGGGTACGGAACATGGAGGTGTCAGACGATGAGGGGAACCTGGCTGTGGTTAACGGAGGGGTCAAGCATCGGAATTTCAAGAACATAGAACTGGACTTCAAAATGACCATGAGCGATTTCGTTGCGCTGAACACCAACGAGATCAATGGTGATGGATTTTGGGGAAGAGCCTATGCCACTGGAAGAACTTCCATTTCAGGTCCGCTCAGACAATTGAGAATTGATATTGACGCTGTTACCGCCCCTGGCACCCGGTTCTCGGTTCCGGTAACTCCACAAGGCAATGCCAGAGAGATGGATTTTGTATTCTTTGTGCAACCCCGGCTGGAGGATGAGGATCCCGACCTGCTCTTTTTCGGAAACGATCCACGTGCAGGATTTGAGGCGAGGATTGCCGGTGCCAATGTGAATCTCAACCTTGCCATCACTCCGGATGCTGAGGTAAAACTGATCTTCGATTCAAAGGTAGGTGATGAAATCCGGGCCAGGGGAAATGGCAATGTCAGAGTAAGCGTGCCTTCAGAAGGCGGGGTTCAGATGGTGGGGGATTTCAATATAGAGCAAGGGGATTACCAACTCACCCTGCAGAACATGCCGGTAAAGAAGTTTGACATACAACCCGGCGGAACCATCAAATGGACCGGAGATGTTTTTAATGCTCAGCTTGATATAGATGCGGTTTATACCACCAAGGCCGCGCTTTACGACCTGATCCCGGATGCTACCGAGGATCTGCAGCAGAGACTGACGGTTGAATGTCATTTGCTGATGACCGGGCAGCTCGAAAATCCGAGTTTAGGGTTCGATATCATTTTGCCTCCAACAAGCAACGACTTCGCGAGAAGTCAGCTCGATAACCTGCCCCCTGAGGAGATGAACAAACAGATCATCTCGCTACTGATTCTGGGGAGGTTTCTTCCGCTGCAGGGATTTTCATCCGGACAGGCAAGGGGTTTTGAAACCGCAGGACTGGCCACCACAACCGAGGTGTTGTCAAACCAGCTCAATTACTGGCTTTCGCAGATTACTGACGATTTCGACGTTGGTTTCAACTATCGCCCTGGAGACCAGATATCCTCTGATGAGGTTGAGGTGGCCCTTTCAAAGCCTTTCCTCAATAATCGCATTGTGATCAATATGAACGGGAATTACGATATCCGGTCCACCGCACAGGAGACCAACCAACTGGTGGGTGATGTGGATGTTGAATACAAGATTTGGCCATCCGGTAAGCTTCGTGTTAAGATATTCACCAGGGCCAATGACAAGTTGCTATATGAATATGCACCTTACACCCAGGGGGTGGGCCTGTTTTTCAGGGAAGAATTTGATTCTTTTAATGACCTGTTTCTTCAGTACTGGAAAAGACTGGGTGGTAGTGGAAACGACCGCTGAAAACTCTGGGAAAACCAGGTATACTAAAAAAGGATGTATCTCGTTTTTTTAATACC
>CAYGOU010000270.1:0-4101 GCA_964351455.1 uncultured Porphyromonadaceae bacterium | reverse complement strand
CTGTTAACCATGTATTATATCTTCTTATTTAGATATATAGATTTGTCACAAATCTAATCACCCTTTTTTTCTTCTGCTAACAAAATAACAATAAAATTGACGCTTCTCGCTTATTTATAATGAGTCTAAACTTTACCTTAGCAGTTGCGATTCAATCAACTGTTTACAGCATGGGCGAAAAGGAAGATCCCGGCAGACAGCGCCTGCCTAAATGGATGAGAATGAGGTCGAGGCTCCCCCAAGATGAAGCCTACAAGAAGGTAAAAAGAATTGTCAGCGAACATAACCTGCATACCATCTGCTCAAGCGGTAATTGTCCCAATATCGGTGAGTGCTGGAGTGCCGGAACTGCAACCTTCATGATCCTCGGAAACATCTGTACCAGAAATTGCCGCTTCTGCGGAGTCACTTCCGGTAAACCCCTGCCGCCTGACCCCGAAGAGCCCATGCGGATTGCCAATTCTATCCGGGCCATGAAGCTCAGGCATGCCGTGGTTACCTCGGTCGACCGGGATGATCTTCCCGACAAAGGGTCTGGGTTCTGGGCCGATACCATCATAAAGATCCGTGAGGTCAACCCCGGACTGACCCTTGAGACCCTCATACCGGATTTCGACGGAATACCGGAGCACCTTGACCGGGTCATCAACGCCAGGCCTGATGTTATTTCTCATAATCTTGAGACGGTTCGCAGGCTCACCAGCCAGATCCGCTCAAGGGCCCGCTACGAAACCTCACTTGCTGTGGTTGCCCACATCGCCCGTTCGGGGGTCATCGCAAAATCAGGTATCATGCTGGGACTCGGAGAGCAGCATGACGAAATCCTTGAAACCATGGATGACCTGCTGAAGGCCGGATGCAGGGTGATGACCATTGGGCAGTACCTTCAGCCCACACGCGATCACATGCCGGTTACCCGATGGATTACCCCTGAGGAATTCGATGAACTCGCAATAATCGGCAAGGAGAAGGGATTCGTTCACATTGAAAGCTCACCGCTGGTCAGATCATCCTACAAGGCAGACAAACACACACGCCTCTGATGAGCCGAACCATCATATATGAGGATCTTGGTCTGCTCGATTACGGACTTGCCCTCCAGAAACAGCGCGAAATTTTCGACCCCTTGGTCGCAAAAAAATTCAGCAATCTCTCCCTGTCCCAGGATAAGCAGTTGGAAATATGCAGCCACCTTCTCTTTGTAGAGCATCCACACGTATACACACTGGGTAAATCAGGAGACCCCGGAAACCTTCTTATTAACAATGATTTTCTCCAGTCGATCGGTGCAACCTATTATCAGGTCGACCGCGGTGGAGACATCACCTACCACGGTCCGGGACAGATAGTCGGATACCCGATCTTCGACCTCGAACCCTTCGGCATGCGCATCAGGCAATACGTGTGGGCGCTTGAAGAGTCGGTGATCCTGACGCTCAGCCATTTCAGCATTGAGGCCGGAAGGCTGGCCGGTGCCACCGGGGTATGGATCGATCACACAGGCCCCTTGCCAAGAAAAATTTGCGCCATCGGGGTACGGGCCCGCCGGCAAATCACCATGCACGGTTTTGCTTTCAACGTCAACACCAACCTCGATTACTTCAGATACATCAACCCCTGCGGTTTCATCGACAAGGGGGTCACATCGATGCAGAAAGAGCTGGGAAGAGAACAGGATTTTCCGGAGGTCAAATCGATTCTACGTGAAAAACTGATATCTTTCTTCACCAATTTTTAACCAAACCTCATGCAAAACCTAAACATCCCGATGGTTGACCTGATCATCATCCTGGGGTATCTTGCCGGCATCCTGCTGGTCGGTATCTGGGTGGTCAGAAAACAGAAAATGACCAGCAGCAATTACTTCCTGGCGGGCCGTTCGCTTAACTGGGTCTATATTGGAGCAGCGCTTTTTGCCTCCAATATCTCAACCATTCACCTGGTTGGACTGGCGGCTGCGGGTTACCGCGACGGCATGGTTCAGGGTAATTTTGAATGGATGGCAACTTTTCTGCTCGTATTGCTGGGACTGGTTTTCGCACCATTCTACTTCAGAAATAAAATCTCAACCCTCCCCGAATTCCTTGAGCGAAGATACAGCGGAGCATCCCGGTCGATGCTCGCATTCCTTGCCATCGTGGGAGCCCTCTTTATGCACATTGGCATTAGCCTTTATGCCGGAGCCGTGGTTTTCGAAAATTTCTTCGGAATCAATAAGTGGTACTCGATCATCATCATCTCGGGGGTCACATCCATCTATACGGTTTTTGGAGGACTTAAATCGGTGGTCATCACCGAAACCATACAAACGGTCATTCTCATTGTAGGCGCCAGTGTCATGGCAGTGATGGCCGTACTGGCCCTGCCTGACAAGGGGATTCATAACCTGGCTGAACTCAAAGCGGTGTTACAACCCGACCAGCTGGTGCTACTCAGAAGTTCAGAATCCTCCCCCAATCTACCCTGGTATTCGATCATTCTGGGATATCCGGTCATCGGCCTCTGGTACTGGTGCGCCGACCAGACCATCGTTCAACGGGTGCTCGGTGCTCGGTCAGAGCGCGACGCCCAGATAGGGCCGATCTTTGCCGGCTTCATTAAGATCCTGCCTGTTTTCATCATGGTGATACCAGGTATCCTCGCTTATGCACTCTTTCGTGACATCATCGGGGATGTCAGCAACGCCAACGATACTTTGCCGGTCCTGATTACTGAGTTGCTGCCTACCGGACTGAAGGGATTGCTCTCTGCAGCACTGATGGCAGCATTAATGAGCACCATTGCAGCTGCACTCAACTCATCCGCAACCCTGGTTTCGGTCGACATCGTCAAGCGGGCAAGACCCTCAACCACCGACCGCCAGATGGTAGTCATCGGAAGATGGACCGCCATTGTGGTCATGCTGCTCGCCATCGCCTGGTCACCCATGATCGAGAGGTTTAGAAGCATATTCGATGCCATCAATGTCATACTGTCGGTGCTGGCTCCTCCCATCGCCGTAGTGTTTCTTTGGGGTGTTTTTTCGAAACGGGGTACCCAGCAGGCCTCGATCATTACCATTATCACCGGTTTTGTGGCGGGAGCGATGGTATTTCTGGTCGATTTCCCGGCTTTTGGTGATGTTAAACTGATCACCGATGGATTGGGAATTCCCTATATGATGCAGGGATGGTGGCTCTTCTGTATCCTGACCGTCGTTTATTTCACCGTATCTTATCTGACTCCACGGCCCCGTCCCGATCAGATTGAAGGATTGACCCTCAAAAAACCGCTGTCATTTCTATTTACCGGCAAAATAACCGGTATTGGCGACCCGAGGATATTATCGCTGATCCTCGTGGTGATCATGATCATCCTTTACAGCCTATTCAGCTAAACCGAATCCCAGGTCAACTGTGAGGCAAAAATGGCAGGTATGTCATTGACCGAGGCATCCCTGGATCTTCCCAGCAGGGTAACTCCGCGCCGGTTCAGGTTGTCCATTACCTGAGAGATAACCTCCTCTCCAATACCATATTCAGAAAACCTGGTTTTAACGCCAAGACAACGGAACAACTGCTCGGTATTGCGTATGGCCTCTTCCGCTGCACTTAGGGGATCATGCGTGGTGATGCCCCATATGCGCTCAGCATACTGATTCAGTCGCTCAACACGCTTCTCCATAACGAACCTCAGGAGGCCCGGTAAAACAATCGACAAGGTAACCGCATGATCGAGTCCGTAAAGAACGGTCAGTTCATGCCCAAGGGTGTGTGTGGCCCAATCGGTTGTCACTCCCATCGAGATCTGGCTGTTGAGTGCATTGGCTGCGGCCCACATAAAATCTGCCCGCGTATCATAATCAGGCTCCGGCGTCGCGTAAATCTTCGATCCAACATCCTTGAGTATGTTCAGCAGGCTCTCTGCAAAATGCTCCTGAACCATGGCCTGGGATGGATAGGTAAGGTATTGCTCTATGACATGCACATAGGCATCGATCACCCCGTTGGCCAGTTGATTCTGCGGCAGGGAATAGGTCACCTCCGGATCAAGCACGGAGAAACGGGGCATAACAAGATGACTGCTGAAGGCCAGCTTCTGTGCAGTTGAACGCCTTGAAAT
>CAYGOU010000269.1:0-4112 GCA_964351455.1 uncultured Porphyromonadaceae bacterium | reverse complement strand
AGGAGGTTCAAAGCGTCGCCCAGTCTAACTCCTCGGTCATCATAACCGGAGAGAGCGGAACGGGAAAGGAGTTGATCGCGCGGGCCATCCATGCAAATTCCGCCAGAAAATTCTTTCCCTTGGTAAGCGTACACTGCGGTGCCCTGACCGAGAGTCTGCTCGAAAGTGAACTTTTCGGTCACGAAAGGGGGGCATTCACAGGAGCCATGTATTCAAGAAAGGGACGCTTCGAAATGGCCGATGGCGGAACCATTTTTCTGGATGAAATCGCCACCATTTCTTCAAAGATGCAGGTTGAACTGCTCCGCGTTCTTGAAACAAAAAGCTTTATCAGGGTCGGGGGTAACAAAGAAATTACCTCGGATTTCAGGGTAATCTGCGCCACCAACCGAAACCTCAAGGTGATGGTCGATAATGGCAGCTTCAGAGAGGACCTCTATTACAGATTACATGTGGTAAACATCCAGGTGCCTCCGCTCCGCGAGCGTACCGACGACATTCCGCAACTGGTCGACCATTTCATCCGGAAGTATTGTTCAACGATGAACCGGCCCCCGGTAACCATCGACGAAATAGCGATCAAGCGTCTGCAGGAATTTGATTTTCCGGGAAACATCCGCGAACTCGAAAATATGATCGAACGGGCCATCGTGATCGGAAATGGCCGCAAGATCACACTCAAAGATCTTCCGCTTCCTTCAAACGTAAGCGTTTCAGTAACGGGTAGTCTTGAGGATGTTGAGAAACAGCATGTTTTGAATATCCTGAACCATCATAACTGGAACATCACCCGAGCTGCAAAAGCCCTTAAGGTCGACAGAGTGACCCTCTATAACAAAATCCGGAAGTATAACCTCAGTCAGAAAGAGTAAAAGGGCCTTCTGACCCGGTGCTTCCTTCACATGGCACAGCCTCACATCAAAATATTTTCCTTCGCACCTATTGATGAAGCCCTTCTCATGAAGGTTTCGGCTTCGGTTACGAAGGAATTCAGGCTCCCGGTGGTGATCCGCCAGGGGAGAATTGACCTGAGCGACTATTTTGATCCTTCACGAAGGCAGTACAATGGTAATGAACTGCTGAAACTCATCGAGAATCAGTTTATTGATGATGCCATTAAGACTTTTGGATTATTTAACGTCGATCTTTTCATTCCGATTCTGACCTACATTTTCGGCCAGGCGTTTCTGGGTGGCAAAACAGCCATTGCCTCAGTTTACCGGCTGAGCAATGAGCGTTATGGACTCAAGGAAGATAAAAACTTGCTGATATCCAGAACCATGAAGGAGGTTAATCATGAACTGGGACACACATTCGGATTGATCCACTGCCGCATTCCGGGTTGCGTAATGGCTTCAAGCACCTATGTTGAAGACATCGACCAGAAAAAGACCTACTTGTGCAACAGGTGCAGGGAGGAGATGGAGCGGGGGGAGAATCAGGCAGGTTGAGGGGAAACAGGTTGCTGGTTGCTGGTTACTGGTTGCTGGTTACTGGTTGCAGGTTGCAGGTTGCACATTCGTCACTCGTCACTCGTCACTTGTCACTTCTCCTGGTAGGGATCAAGCTTCAAGTACCGCATCCTGGGGTCGGCCAGAAAGCCCTGAATGGTGTGGTAGTCGAAATGCATCGAATCCTTGATGAATGAGCAGCGGCTGGCAAGCAGTCCAAATCCGTTCGTAACATTGGTATAGCCCAAAGTGTTGAAATCCGTATACCCGTTGTAATACTTGATGTAGTTAACCATGTTGATGTCACCTCCGTTGATTTCGATCCGGATGTTACCGAATCGCCTCCTGTCAACATCCGGATCTTTAGGTATCTGCTGTGACAAGGCTAAAAGAAACTCCTCATAGGTGATTGACAACTCACGGTACAAAGCATGTACAGACATGTCATAATTCCTGTTCTGAATGTGCACCGTGCGAGATCTGCTTATAACCCCGCTGAACTCAATGACCTCAAAACTCACATCGATTTCATTCCAGGGATTACCATCCCATTGCACTCGGATGGGACTATCCGGTACGAGATAGAAATACATCTGGGCATCAATGGGCGTATTGATTCTGGTGAGTCGAACAACATCAACTCTGGCTGTTGCATCCGCCAGTCCAGGTATGCTGACCTTAAGCGAAACTCTACCCGGATTGTTGTGAACGAACCTGAAGAGCACCTGATCCGGAGCCAGAAACAATCCTGAATCCTTCGGGATATTGGTTATCCGCTCAACCACGACTCTGCCAGAATTGACCTCTACCTGAACATCCGGGAAATAGAGCGAATCCCATATGCCGACTGACTCACGGGGATCTGAGTGTGCTCCGAAAGTGCGGCCGATCTTCAGATAATGAACCGTGTCTGAAGCATTGATGACCCCGAAAATGACCGGCTGAGGCGCCGAATCAATATAAATGTCGGGGTCGGTTTCGCAGGCAGCAAGCAGGGGGGAGAGGAGGGTTATATAGAGGAGGAGTTTGGGCATTTGGGGTTTGAGTGTTTTGAGTGGTTTAAGTGGTTTAAGTGTTTTAAGTGGTTAAAGTTGGAGCCTGTAAAGGCGCGTGTAATATGGATATCTTTTTTCGGTGTATAAAAAATAGATCGCATTTGCGAAGGGGGTGATGTGGGTCATTCCTGGATAATCTGGCAGAGGAACCGGTACTGATGTTTTACCGGTTTGATAATCCAGCTCAACGACGGACCATTGATTGTTCTTTCGGTTGTCAATGATGTAAACCGAGGAGGCAACCGGATCAACCGAGAATTTAAAATTCCAGTATTCGGGAAGTCCCAATACCATTACCCTATGAAATGTAAAGGGATGTGATCGAACAAATTTACCATCCGGGCCATAAATGAGTAAAGAGTCTTTGATAACATTTACGATGAAAAGTGAATCATTGAGTGAAAACAATGGGGCAGGTACAGTCATATTGCGGGGGCCAACGCCCAACCCTAGAGAAAATAATCTAAAGTCCCGCCTTCCTATAGCATCCTCAACGCTGAATAACCACCTTGGATTTTGAGAGCCCTCGCCAATACAATAAACATTTCTGACAAAACCCAGATCAGAAAGATTGCTATAAACAGCCTTATTGTTGAATATAGTATGGATGGGGCCCATGGTCGATTCATACTCATTCCTGGGATAGCTATAGGCAAAGAACGCTGTGTCGTTATCTCCAAATAATTGAAAAACAGAATCTTTTATATAGAGTTGAGCATTTCCAAGCAAATCTCTTTCCAGCTTTTCTGCCCCCCTGACCTTAATCGACCGGATGGTATCCCCGAACCAATTGGCCTGCCATAGCCTGCCTTTGGTTGCCTGGTTGTTGAGATACCCAAGCATCCATAAATATGAATTGTCGAATGCAAAATCCTGCAGCGTAAAATCCTCCTGTTCAGTCAGGATTCTCATTTTCTGAGCTGCTACCTGAACCTCTCCGATCTGGCTTACCTGTTTTTTAATCCGGATGATGAGTGGATCAGGCACCGGTTTAGAAATTGTAACCTCTGACTCCCCATAACTAACATGCCTGACCTTTAATTTTACCGGGATGCTGGTAACGGCCAGTTCAAAGTATCCATCTTTTCCCGAAAAGGTGCCGGTACTGTCGGGTTTGATGATGTGCGCAGCAATAACAGGTTCGGAGGTTTCGATGTCGATGATTTGCCCTTTGATATGAATTTGGGCAGAGACAGGGATAGATAGGGTGTTTAGCCCGATTAGGGTAATTAGCGTGATTGGGATGTTTTTAATTGTGATCATAGTGCCATTCTTTGAGCATCTCATGAATTCTTTCATTCAATTTTTCTGAACCGTCACTCGTCACTTCTCCTGATAGGGATCCAGCTTCAGGTACCGCAACCTTGAATCTGCCAGAAAACTCTGAATCGTCTCATAATCGAAATGCAACGAGTCTTTCCTGAAATGGCATCGGCTGGCAAGCAATCCGATTCCGTTTTCGATATTAGAATACCCGTTTAAGTTAAAATCTGTATAACCTCCGTAATAACGGATGTAATTGACCATGTTCTCATCACCCCCGCTGATCTCGATGTTGATGTTCCCGAACCGGCGCGTTTTTACTTCCGGATCCAAAGGTATATGC
>CAYGOU010000268.1:0-4122 GCA_964351455.1 uncultured Porphyromonadaceae bacterium | reverse complement strand
GGTGAGGGACGTAAGGTATGGTCGATCGTACCGGATCTCTGGGACTCACTTTATAAGCCCCGGAACGCAGCCAACTTTGGAATCTCAGGCGACCGCACACAGCACATCCTTTGGAGAATCGGAAATGGAAATTTCGACCAGATTCAGCCTAAGGTGATTGTTGTGAGTATCGGGGTTAACAATTTCCGAAACAACACTTCTGAGGAGATAGCGGAAGGAATCCGCAGCATTCTTCAGGCATTGAACAAGAAAGTCCCTGCGGCAAAAATTCTTCTTTCCGGTCCCTTCCCGGCCGGTGCCGATCAAGAGGATCCAATGCGAAAGAAGTACCATGAGCTGCACCGGATCATCCGCAACTTCGCCACCCTGCCTCAGGTGACCTATATGAAGACAGACGAAGGTTATATCCTGTCAGATGGCAGGCTCAATTACCAACTGATAAGAAGCGATGGCATACACCTCACCCCGGAGGGTTATCACCGGTGGGCGTCCATCCTTGAACCATATCTGAAGCAATACGGACTTTAGGTCAAAGCAATTAACATGAGAAAACTGATCCTCCTAATCGCATTTTTGACAGGAACACTACTCCCCGGCTTCAGCCAGGAAGAGAGACCCGAAATCCGTCCGGTTCAGTATTACATCGGGTTCCAGCCTGGCATGTATGTTGAACCCTTCGATGAATTCAGAAATGCCTTTAATTTCAATCTGCTCCCGTTCACCTTTGAATTTGCGGCCAATCGCCGGCTGGCCATCAGGATCAGAACCATTGCAGATCTTCAGGTCAGGCCGGAATTCCCTGCCGAATTGGCTACCCTGGGAACTGAAATCGCCGTTCCGTTCTATTTCAGCAAGAAGAACAGTGAAGAGGGGCACCGAGGGTTCTATGCAGCCCCGGTCGGGGGATTCATCATGCACCGCCTCAACAATTACCTCTCATTCATCGCATCGGCTGAAATTGGCTATTCATTTCTCTTTCACAATGTCTTAAGCGTATCGCTTGGGGCAGCGGTGGGCTCTGAATTTCAACTGGATCCCGACAACACCTTCGTCAGGATTGTGCCTTCAACAGGCGGACGGATCTGTTTCGGTTTCTGGTTCTGATGTCAGATCGATAGCACCAATCCAATCAGATAGTGTCTCCCTGCCTGCGGAAAGTAACCATTCATCTGCAGGCGGTTCCCTTCATGGAAATAACTGTATACCCAGGCATTGGTCTCGTAACGGGCGTCGAACAAATTGATCACCTCGGCAAACAGCCTGACTTCCCGGATGAACCTTGTGCCGAAATTCACGCTCAGGTTGAGGTGATTGACCCAGTAGGGATTCAGCATCCTTTCGTCGCTTGCTGAATTGTCGATGTACTGTTTTCCGACATACCTTGAGGTCCATGTGAGGTAGAGAAAACTCCAGGGAGTAAAAGTTGCAGTCGCACCCGCCAGTATGGAGGGAGAAAAGGCAAGGTCGGTCTTTCCGAGATATTGGGACCGCTGCTCCCAGGTATCCCAGTCGTCGACGTATTCGGTAAAATCAATCACCTTGTTTTTACTCAGGGTAGCATTGATGCCCAGTCTAAAGAGTGGTGAAGGCCTCCATGCCAGCTCCCCTTCGATTCCGCGCCGGTAGCTTTCCGGGACGTTGACCATCACCGGAGCCCCGACATCGTTGATCTCTCCGGTCAGAATCAGCTGATCGATGTACTGCATATGGTAGAAATTGAGTCCGGCTGACCATTTCATTTGCTTAAGCTGATATCCTGCCTCAAGGTCATAGAGCCTTTCGGGGCTCACCTCCTGGCCAGGGGCCGCATCGGTATAATTGCTCCGTTTGGGCTCGCGATGGGCAACTGCCAGTGAAAGATAGGTGCGCTGGTTTTCTCTGATGTCCCAGGTGAAGCCCGCCCTGGGATTAAAGAATGGATAGAGGTGATGCTGTGATATATCGCGCTGGTCATCATCCAGGCCCAGGATTTCATAATCGATCATCCTGAACTGGATGTCGGCAAAAAGAGAGACCTTAGGCAGGAGCTGAACATTGGTCTTGGCATAAACATTCCACTCCTCTTTGGTTCCGTTTGAGAAATAGTAGGGATGTGGCACTTCATCACCCTGAAAAAACCTGGCCCATATTACCCTGCCGAAATGATCCCCGTCGTAAAGGTTCCAGCCGCCGCCGGCATTGAATGAAAAGATGCCCTGCTGATAGGCCGCATTGAAAACCAATCCCCCGAAATGGTTGTCGAGCCATTTCTGCCTGACCAGATCGGTTCGGGTGATCAGGGTATCGCCAAGTGTCAGTGGCTGCATAAGGTAATCCGTAAGACGCTGCTGCTCCCGGAACTGTTCGTAGAAGCCTTTACCTCGGGTATAGTGCAAGGCTGCACTCAGGGTGAGGGAAGGCAAACATTGCCACGAGCCATGCAGTTGAAGGTGATGTTGTTGGTAGTCATCCACCTCATTATCATAGGTGTACGGATTATAAGTGCGGTTTTCTTCAAGAAGATCTGACGGAACCCCGCCCCATGCCTGGTAGGTCAGCTCCTTACCGGTAAAGAAGGTAAACTTGAGGATGGCACGAGAACCAAACCACCCTCCTGACAGGTAGGTAGATCCAAGGTCGGCAAAGGCCCTGTCGATGTAACCATCGGTGTGGATTCTGGAGCTTCGGAAATTCAGCAGAAAATGGTCGTTGATCAGTCCCGTTCCGGCCGCCACCGAGGCTTTGAGGGTATTGAAAGACCCGGCTGCGGTGTGCAATCTCACATAGGGTTCAGGGTGGTAGGCAGATGAACGGATGTTGATGTTGGCACCAAAGGCCGAGGTCCCGTGAGTAGAGGTCCCTACTCCGCGCTGCACCTGGATGTTGTCGGCAGAGCCGGCCATATCTGGTATGTTAACCCAGTAGACGTCGTGTGACTCGCTGTCGTTGTAAGGGATCCCGTTGATCATAACGTTGATGCGCGAAGGATCGGTACCTCTGATCCTCAGAGAAGAGTACCCTACCCCGCTGCCTCCGTCGGAGCTTATGACCACCGATGGCATACCAGAAAGCAAATAGGGTATGTCCTGAACCTGGTTGAAGGATTCAATGACAGAGGCATCCGCCTCGCTCCAGGCTACCGGATCTTTGTGACCGGCCCGCCCGGCAGCCACAATCACCTCCTCAGACTCAAGGCTTGCAGGTAAAAGAGTTACGTCAAGATGGATTTTTTCGCCTTCAACGAGAGTAGTGTCATAGGGTTGATAGCCAACATAGGAGATCCTGAGCCGGGTCTCACCGCTTCGGATCTTATCGATCCTAAAGCTTCCATCGTTGAGGGTTATTGTTCCCCTGAATCCTGCACCCAGGGCCACCGAGGCCCCCTCAAGCGGTTTTCCCAGCTCATTCTTGACGGTGCCGGATAGTTGTGCTTTTGCTGCCACGGCAATACTCAATGCCAAGGCAAGCAAGATCAATCTATTAAGCATGTTTGAATCAGAACAGTTGGGCCAAAAGTCCTCGTGGCCGTTCTCCCTTACCGGCATTACCCGGCCAGGTTCTAAGGGTATGATCTCAGCCCGTCGTATTAAGGCACCCCCTTAGAGGACTAAGCAAAGTTACAAAAATAAAAGCCAGCCAGGAAAGAATCCCGACCGGCTTTTTAACCCAAACCAAACAAACCAAAATCTTTCTCCTATGCAGGATCAACCTTCAGTACATCTGAAAATGCCTTCTTGAAGGTGTCCTTGGGTAGGGCTCCCTTCGCCATGGCTGGTTGGCCTTCCATAGGTACAAAGAGGATAGAAGGGATGCTCTGTATGCCAAAAGCTGTTGAAAGTTCTCTTTCAGCTTCGGTATCCACCTTATAGATATCGATTTTCCCGTCGTATTCAGTTGCAAGCTCCTCAAGAATGGGTGCTACCATCTTGCAGGGACCGCACCAGTCGGCGTAAAAATCAATAACAGCGGGTTTCGACCCTTCAAATTTCCAATCTTTGCTATTCTCGTAATCGAATACTTTCGATTTAAAACTCTCTTTCGTCAGATGCTCCAGTGCCATTTTTCGAATCCAGTTTGATATTAGACAATACTTTTAAAAAATTGTTTAAACCACATATGCTTTTTTGAACATATTTATATTTT
>CAYGOU010000267.1:0-4128 GCA_964351455.1 uncultured Porphyromonadaceae bacterium | reverse complement strand
GATGAAGTGGTGGTAATTGGATATGGAACGGTACGAAAGAGTGACCTCACCGGTGCAGTGAGTTCGGTAAAACCCCAGGAACTCACCCGCATAACCTCAATCAGTCCTGAGCAAAGCCTGCAGGGCAAAGTGTCAGGAGTTCAGGTTACCAGCACCTCCGGAGCCCCCGGGGCCATTCCGGTGGTCAGGGTGAGAGGAGTCGGAACCTTTAACAACTCTTCTCCCATTTACGTTGTTGATGGCGTGATCTTGGATAACATCTCCTTTCTTAATGCCGCTGACATTGCCTCCCTTGAGGTGCTTAAAGATGCCTCGGCAACAGCAATTTATGGATCGCGGGGTGCCAACGGGGTGATCATCATCACCACCCGCACCGGCGGTTCAATAGATGGTAAGCCTCAGTACTCCTTCTCAACAGAGGCAGGTATGCAGTTTCTGGCCCGGAAGATTGACCTCTTGAATGGCCGCGAATTTGCCATTGTAGCCAATGAGATTGTTCCGGGCTCCTATAACAATGTTGATGTGGTACCGAATACCGATTGGCAGGACCTGGTTTTTAATCCTGCGCCCATGCAAAACAGTCAGTTCTCGTTGTCAGGGTCTTCCCAAAGCACTCAATATTATTTCAGCCTTGGGGCCTACAGTCAGAATGGCATCATCGACAAATCCTCCTATAAAAGATATACCATCAAGCTTAACAACAGTTACCAGCTTAACGATGCCATCAGGGTGGGAAACAACATCACCCTGGCACCATATCAGCAAAGGAATGCCCCGAATGTCACCTATTCGGTTTACAGGGCCCAGCCCTTGCTGAACCCCTATTACGCTGACGGAACCTACGGTGTTGTGCATAATGTGGGAAATCCCCTGGCCGACCTCGAGTATTCAAACAACTTCAACAAAGGACTGCGGGCGGTGGGTAACCTTTTCGCTGAAGCTTCGTTTCTGGATGGTTTCACCTTCAGAACAAGCTATGGGATGGATGCAGGATACAATAAGGCAGAGTCTTTTTCCCCGGCCTTCACGGTTTTCAATCCCGATGGAACCGCATCGCAACAGCAGAACGTTTTAAGTGACCTGTACAAAGGTCAGAATGAGAACTTAACATGGCTGTGGGAGAACACCCTTACCTGGCAAAAACGGATTAAAGAACACGGATTCAATGTGATTGGGGGTTACACCATGCAGGAGTCCCGGTCTGAGGGTATGTCGATGAGGGGTGAAAACCTTATAAGAGACGGGAGCGATTTCTGGTACATCAATCCGGCCTATATCTACGATCCGGTGAACGGCGTGAATACCATACAGTCGATTTTCAATGGCGTTGATCCCAATCAGTATTATTCTATGATTTCATACCTCTTCAGGGCCAACTACACCCTGGCGGACAGGTATATGCTGACTGCCACTTTCAGGAGGGATGGATCATCAAAGTTTTCGCAAGAGAACCGCTATTCCAACTTCCCGTCGCTGGCTGCAGGCTGGAATATTGGCAGGGAGACCTTCATGAGGCGTTTCCCGAAGGTTACCACCCTGAAGTTAAGAGCCAGCTGGGGTATCATTGGGAACGAGAAGATCAGTTATTTCGATCGTTTTGCAAGGGTTCAGTCAAACATTATTTCTGTATTTGGTAACCCTGATATGACGTTTCCTGCAGCCTCCTTCGGAAAAAGTGGTAACCCCGACCTGAAATGGGAGAGTACAACACAAACCGACATTGGATTGGAGGTAGGTCTTTTTGATAACCAGCTTACAGGGGAATTCGATTTTTACAACAGGGTAACAGAAGACATCCTGGTTGAATTGTCAACCCCGGGGCACATTGGCAACGGACTGGGACAGAAGGTTCGTTACAATGCGGCCTCAGTTCTCAACCGGGGTATTGAGTTCAGTATCAACTGGAGGGAGCAAACTGGTGACCTGACCTGGTATGTCGGATTATTGGGTTCAACCATTCACAACGAGGTGCTCTCAATTGGAGGAAACAGCGGAGTTGATTCAACCCTGATAGGGGGTTACCTGGGAAACGGACAGCCCGTGACACTCAGCAGGGTGGGATTGCCCATCGGAGCCTTCTACGGCTACCTTGTTGACGGCGTATTCCAGAATCAGGCGGAACTGGATGCTTATCCCCACAGCACTCAGGCCGGCATTGGTGACCTTCGGTTTGTCGATGTGAACAAAGATGGCCAGATAAACGGTCTCGACCGAACCTACCTGGGGTCATCCATTCCAAAGTTTGTATATGGCTTTAACACTGGTGCTGAGTATAGGGGATTTTCAATCTCACTGGATCTTCAGGGACAGGTCGGAAACAAAATATTCAATGGCAAGGAGGTGGTAAGACCCGATCCATACAACTTTGAAAAGCATGTTTTTGACCGGTGGACCGGAGAGGGGACCAGCAATACCGAACCCCGCCCTTCTTATGGAGGATACAATTACACCCCCTCAAGCCGTTTCGTTCAGGATGGATCCTTCCTGAGAATTCGCAATCTCATGATCTCATATCAGCTTCCTGAAAGTTTCAGTACACGAATGAAATTGCAGCAAATGACCATTTACCTGAAAGGAACCAACTTGCATACCTTCACCCGTTTCACTGGCTATACGCCAGAAATCGGAAGTTTTGACGTGCTCTCAAACGGGATTGACTATGGAATCTATCCGGTAACGGCAGTTTATTCAATTGGAATCAACCTAAGCTTCTGAAAACCATGGAAAAAAAGATATTTCCCTTAATCCTGCTGACCGGTATCTTACTTTTCACCGGATGTGAGGATTTTCTCCAGAAAAGCCCGCAGGGAGAACTGACCCAGGAAGCCTTCCCAACCAGCGCAGCCGACGCCCTGCTGGCCACCAACGGGGTCTATTCAACCCTTAGAACCTGGTATTATCACTCAGGAGGGTTTCCGATTCTTGACATCGTTTCAGATGATTCTCATAAGGGAAGCAATCCAAACGACCAGCTCAATACAATCGGACCCTACGACTATTTTCAGCATACTCCAACCCAGGATGGATTAGACCGCTGGTGGAGCACCCTGTATGAAGGCATCAAGAGAGCCAATGTGGTTATCGAAAGAGTTCCGGGAATTGTGATGAAAGAAGAGTTAAAAAACCGTCTTCTCGGTGAAGCGAGGTTCCTTAGGGCCCTTTATTATTTCGACCTGGTAAGAGCCTGGGGTGGGGTTCCCCTTGTAACCACAACCACTCCTCCGCTTAAACTTGAAAGAGCCGATGCTTCGTCTGTATATGAACTCATCATTCAGGATCTCGAATTTGCCATTGACAACCTCCCCCTTAAATCAGAATATCCCTCCGATGAATCGGGCAGGGCAACCCGCGGTGCAGCACAGGCTCTGCTTGCAAAGGTCAGCCTGTTTACCCATGATTATGCCACAGCCGAAAGTATGTCGCTCGAGGTGATTCTGACAAGGCAATATGGACTTGAGTCCCGGTTTGCAGACGCCAATGGGCGCAATGGTGAGCACGGAATAGAATCGGTATTCGAAATCGGCGCCATGGAGGTTGAAGGAGGAGCCAATGCCGGAAACCAATATGCCAATACCCAGGGAGTCAGGGGTACGCCCAACCGGGGATGGGGTTTTAACCGTCCCTCAGAAGATTTAAGAGGCGCTTTTGAACCAAACGATCCAAGGCTCGACGCCACCATCATCGATCTGGGTGAGGAGCTTGACGGTGTTAAAATCCTGGGTGATGGCACTACTCCCGATGTGATCACCGACGAAGATGGGAACATCATCGAACGTGAATGCTACAACCAGAAGGTTTGGATCCCCGGGGTAAATACCATCACCCAGTGGGGCCACAACAGAAGGATCCTGAGGTATTCGGATGTTCTCCTGATGGCTGCCGAAGCCCTGAACGAGAACAACAAGCCAGGGGATGCCCTCATCTATCTGAACCAGGTGAGAGCCAGAGCCCGTGAAGGAAATGTGGCCTTGCTCCCGGATATTACGGAAACCGGAAAGGAGGCTTTGAGAATTCTCATTATTCAGGAGAGAAGAGTAGAACTTGCTCTTGAGGGTCATCGTTTCTGGGACCTCGTTCGCACGGGAATGGCTGCCCAGATTCTTGGTCCCCTTGGTTTTATTGCCGGCC
>CAYGOU010000266.1:0-4128 GCA_964351455.1 uncultured Porphyromonadaceae bacterium | reverse complement strand
GGCCATCATGTCAGGGAGTTATATCTTCCCGAGGAGTTAAAAGGAAGACAGTTCTGGAACCCCGACAGCAACCCGCGGGAGGAGGAGCTTCGTCGCAGGCTCAGACAAATCTGGGGAGACCTTTACGAATATTGAAATTAAGGCATACCGAATGGAACAGATCAGCAATTTCGGAATTGAAAACCTGCGCTTTGCATCACCCGGAGGGTTGCTGCTGGTGGCGGGACCATGCGTGGTGGAGTCGGCCGGAGTTTGTGAAGAGGTGGCCGGCAGACTCGTCGAAATTACCGGCAAGCTGGGCATGCCCTTCATTTTCAAGGCATCATACCGCAAGGCCAACCGCAGCCGGGGGGATTCATTCAGAGGACTGGGCGACGACGAAGCCCTGGAGGTGCTTGCCTCCATTCGTAATCGGTTTAAGGTGCCGGTGCTGACCGATGTACATGAGTCGCATGAGGTGGCCCGGGTTTCTGAGGTGGCCGACATCCTGCAGATACCGGCTTTTCTCATTCGGCAGACCATGCTGATTGAAGCGGCTGCTGCCACCGGAAAGCCGCTGAACCTTAAGAAAGCACAGTTTCTGGCCCCCGCATCCATGCGCTTTGCGGTTGACAAGGCACTCGCCATGGGCAACAGGAGGTTGATGCTGACCGAAAGGGGTACTCAATTCGGATATGGCGATCTGGTTGTCGACTTCAGGTCAATCCCCGAAATGCAATCCTTGGGGTTTCCGGTTCTGCTGGATGTGACCCATTCACTGCAGCGACCCAATCAGGCAGAAGGAGTTTCGGGGGGACAACCGGCACTCATCGAACTGATGGCCAGAGCCGGAGTAGCAGCCGGGGTAAACGGATTGTTCCTTGAAACCCACCCCGATCCCTCCAGAGCGCTGTCTGACGGCAGCAACATGCTGCCTCTGGACTTGGCCGAAAAGTTGCTTGAAAGAATCGCCATCCTGCATGAGACCGTCACCAGGCTATGTTCATAAGATGAAACATCTGCTATCTTATGCCCTTCTGACGGCGATAATCCTGAGTCCCATCCACCTGGGTGCACAGTCTCTTGAATCGGTGCTTGCCGCTCACCGCAAGGCCAGCGGATATGAGAAACGAAAAGAGACCCTGACCATCACCTCAATCGGAAAGCTAACCCAGATGGGTACTACCCTGCCCATCAGCATTATACAAAAACAGCCTAACCGATACCGGATGGATGTACATCTGCCGGGAGCTCGCATTACTCAGGGATACGACGGAAAAACCGGCTGGAGCTTTAATCCTTTCGACGAACAAGACACCCTCATCCTTCAGGGTGCAGAGCTCGAACAGATCCGAGAAAGTTCTGATTTCATGGGCATTCTGAATACTTATGCTGTCAGGCGTTACCAGCTTGAAATGAAGGGACGGGAGACCACTGATGGCAGGCCGATGGTGGTTTTACACCTGAAAAAACCCGACCGACAGGAGATGTTCTTCTACCTCGATAGCCAGACCTGGCTCATTTACAAAACCGAGGCTCATCTGAGGGTTGAGGGCATGGAGGTGGTGGCCGAATCGTGGTTTGAAGATTACAGAATGGTCAGCGGCATGGCCTTTCCTTTCAAAATTCGCAACCGGAACGGACATATGGTGACTGAAATCCAGTTCGAGGCCGTCAGAATAAATGAAAGGCTGGATGATCCCCTTTTTAAAGTGAACCGCTGAGATTTGTTTTTTTCTTTTTAACTTGGTGCGTCCCCGCAACCTTGAAGAAACCTCTTTTCATGAAAGCATTTTTTGGTTGGATCTCAACCGGGATTCTGGTATTCCTGGCTGTGGCGCTCATCTCCTGTTCCGAAGATGTGGAGCTGTTTCCCGAAGAGAATGAGGATCAACTGGTGGTCTGGGCCTATATGGATGGCAACGGTCAGCTGCACCGGGCCAAAGTCAGGAAGGGAATCACCTACAGCGGGGACAACGGTGGAGAAATCTACGGTTCAGCCAATGGTTTCATCCATCCCGATTCTATCGAGATCTGGTTGAGTGGTGAGGATGTTATCCGACTGGATTACAGGCCGGTGGCCTACCCCGTTTCAGAACCGGAGCAGGATGGATCCAATCAGAACCTGATATATGAATTGGAGAAGTTTGGTCCGGCTTCTGGCCAAAGTTATCAACTGAACATCCGAAACGTTGTTACCGGAGAGATGACAACCGCCAGCATCAAGGCCGGACCGGTGGCCGGGTTTTCATATCCTTCAAGAGTTACGGAAAACACCCTTTTCGACTTTACCCTTTCCTATCATCCTTTCAAAATCACCTGGTTTGCGGCACCCATAACCTCATGGTCAGTCAGGATCAAGTATCTGGACATTCTAAAATCGGGAGACACCCTTTACCGGGCACCCGTTTTCAACAGTGCCTGGTCATATCACAACAACACCCGCGAGTTTCCGCTGGATTACCTCTGGAGCATCTTCAACAAAATCATCTCGGCTGACCCCAAGGTGGATTTCAGGATCTTCTACCGTTTTGACTTTGTGGTTTGGTCAGGCGATCATCACATTCGCAACTATCTGAAAGTAGCACAGGGATATACGGATAACCGCAAGCAGTACTTCAGCAACATTGAGAACGGACTGGGACTCTTCTATTTTACCGACAACGAAATGATCCGCAACGTTCGTCCGAAGGATGCCTTCGGATCCAGGCTGAGCGAATCGGATTCGGTCAGGCATCTGAAATTTGTCAGACAGATCTACGAGGGCAAATTTCCCGACAGTCTGTTTACGATACAGAACCCGTTCACGCTTAACATACAGCAGCCATGAAAAACAGGATGTTTCTGGCCTTGCTGTTGCTGACCGTCTCAGGCTGGACATTGCATGCCCAACTCGCCACCATCAAGGGCTTTGTTTACGATGCAAAAACCGGACAAACCATTCCGGTGGCATCAGCATGGATTGATGGCACCCAAGTGGGACAGTCGACCGACCAGCATGGGTTCTTCGTTCTGCAAAAAGTTCCTGCCGGCCAGGTCACCCTCAGGGTCTCGTTCGTGGGTTACGAGGATTTCTCGGAGCTGATGTCGGTCAAGGCGGATGAGGTTTATCAGCGTACCGTTCTTTTGGTACCCAAGGTCATTGAACTGGGAGCGGCAACCATCAGCGCGGAACGACAGCGGTTGCAGAAGGTAAATCCCCTCTCGTCACATCGTCTGACTCCACAGACTCTTCAGCGCATACCTGGATTATCGGGACAAGCCGACCTGGCCGAGTACCTTCAGGTCATTCCGGGTGTGGTTTTCACCGGCGACCGCGGAGGGCAACTTTATATCCGCGGGGGAGAACCGGTCAGCAACCTGGTTAAGCTGGATGGCATGACGGTGGTTAACCCCTTTCATTCGGTGGGTTTCGCTTCGGTATTCGATACAGAAACCATTGGATCGGTCGACGTCTATACGGCGGGATTCGGTTCAACCTACGGAGGACGCATATCCTCGGTAATTGACATCAGGACCCGGACCGGTAACCGCAACCACTTTGCGGCCACTGCCTCGGGCAACACCTTTGGCTATCAGGTGATTGCTGAAGGTCCGCTGAAAAAAATGACCCCAACCAACAACGGATCGATTTCATTCATGCTCTCCCAGAAGGGATCCTTTATCAAGGCAACAGCACCCCTGGTTTACCCCTGGCTCGATTCCTCGGCCCTTCCGTTCCAATACCATGACACCTATGCCAAGATATCACTGGTGGGGAGAAACGGAGAACAGATTGATCTGTCTGGTATGCGTTTCACCGACGGAGCCGATTATCCGGGATTGCTCAGCTCATCCTGGACCAACAGCGGAGGGGGAGCCAGGTTTCTGATGTCCCCAAGGGAGACCCCACTGCTTTTTGAAGGAAACCTTTACATGACCGATTACCGGGGTGTGCTAAAGGAGCACGACCGGAGACCCCGAAATACCAGCTATAATTCCGTTGAAGGCGCTTTCAGGGTTCACTACAACCGTCCCTCATGGAAACTGATTTGGGGAACCGAAATGAATGTGCTGCACACCGTTCACGCCTTCAGGTCGACCGACGGAACCACTGAAGAGGATGAATTTTTCACCACCGAACTGATCACCTTTCTGGAGGCACGCTTT
>CAYGOU010000265.1:0-4134 GCA_964351455.1 uncultured Porphyromonadaceae bacterium | reverse complement strand
CCAACCCCGATCCCACCAGCCTCCTGCACGGGAGATTCGGGGTCACGCTGCAATTGCAGGCTGCCCACGGGGGAAATACCCACCCCTCCTTTCGCTGGGAGAGCTTTGTGCCCACCAAAAACACCGAAACCGTCGACTGGATTGAATCCGACTGGTACGGAATCTGGAACCTGCAGAACTGGAACTATACCACCATACGCCATGCCAGTTTCGACGGCTCCAATAAGGAAGACTGGTACCCGTCGGGGGGAGAAAGGTATGACGTCGAAGCCATCTATTTCGATAACGACGAACAGTACTTCTACATCGTGGTCGTTACCTCGGTACCCCATTTGCGCTATTACCCCGAGATCGACTCGGCAAACGTCGGGATTTACGAACCCCGCTTCCCAGCCTGGGTTGTTCCGGGAGATCTTTCGATCAACCTCTTCAAAGGCACTCCTCATGCTGAACGTTATAATTCAGTGTGGTACTACGATTACGGAGTGGATGTAGTTCATGAAAACCGCGACATCATGCTGGTCCAGGCAGGTGCCCGTACACCCGCCATGAGAGACAACCAGGTGGGTAACAAACTCTACAAAACTCGCAACGATGCCGGCGGAGGCGACAGCAACGATTTCCCGGTGAATCCATGGAGACTCCCCGCCAACAGCGACTGGTACGTCGGATCTCCCAAGTCCGCAGCAACCGGCCACTGGGAACACACCAATTTTGATCCCCACAGCACCGTCTCAACCAGCCTGGGAATCGAATACAGGGGAGAAGTGAGTTCAAGGGTCATTGAATTGGTTTTTAAAAGTCCTGAAGGCGACACCCTATGGGAAAACGGCGCCCCAACTTACGCCTGGGAGTTTATCATACCAAGAACTCTTTTGGGCAGCGATAACCCGGAGGTCGGTGACCTGATAGGTATCCAGTGGGTGGAGGGTTGCCGAAACGACGGAAACAATACCCAGGGTGTGGTTAACATCGGAGACATCGACGGACTGCCCCTCGACTTCGGGGATGCCCCTGACTCCTATAAAACCCTCCAGACATCCAACGCAGCGGTTCACCTCATCGTCGACACCCTGCACCTTGGCACCAGGATTGATGCTGAACTGAACGGACAACCCTCTTCTATGGCAAATGGCGACGACCTGAATGGCACCTACGACGACGAAGACGGAGTGACCTTCTCTGGCCAGTTTAAACCCTTCGCCGTGGTCGACATCGTTGTAACCGCCTCCCGGCAAGGATACCTGGATGGATGGATAGATTTTAACGGCGACGGGGATTTCAACGACACCGGTGAGCAGATCTTCAGCTCCCAGCCGCTGGCCCAGGGTACCAACAACCTCTCCATCGACATTCCCGATTCACCCTTCTCAGGTTTTACCTATGCCCGGTTCAGGTTCAGCTCAAAAGGCGGATTATCTTCCTTTGGATTCGCCCAAAACGGTGAGGTTGAAGATTACCGCATAGAAATGTTGCCCAAACCCCAGGTTGACCTTGGAGTCGTGAAAACCGTTGATGTTCCCGCCCCCGAAGAGGGAGAGCAGGTCACCTTCAGCATCACGGTCACCAACTACAGCCAGGAGGTAACAGCCACCCGGATCCTTTTCAGGGACACCCTGCCCGGCAATTTCTCCTACGTCAGCTCAGCCGTAACCGCCGGCTCCTTTGACCCGGCCAACGGATCCTGGAATATTCCCCAAATGGCACCACAGGGTCAGGCTAGCCTTACCATCACCGTGGTGGCCAATGGATCGGCCGACAACCGGATCTGGCTGGTCAACCTCGACCAGACGGATACCAATCCTGAAAACAATGAAGCCTGGGCCAGCGTTACCACTCAGGAATCCTCCGGAGGGAACACCGGTGGACTCGAAAGCGAAGGCTCACTGGCCCACCTCGTGGCCCGGCGAAATCACAACCGGCTGAAAACCGGCCAACACCTCGCCGGAAATGACCCCGACCGTATGCCCCTGTTTTCTGAAAATTTGGCCCGGTCTGGGGTTATCGTTCCCGCCGGATCCACCAAGTCGGGATCCCTGCTGGCCACCCTCCTCCCCGAAAACGGTCCCTATCAGACCCAGGGATACATCAGCACCCCCACCGACCTGATCGGAATCTCAAATGCATCCGAAATCTTTTCGGTCGACTATTTTAACCTCTCCCAGAGAAGATTGGCAGCCATACTTGCCATGACCACGAACAACAGCGTGTATAATCATACCAAGCTGATCTGCGACCGGATGACCGGAGCAAAACTTGAAATGACCCACACCATAAGAGTTAAGGATCATTCATTTATCCTTGGCAAACTGGTGCAGGAAAACGGTGACATAGATTACTCCGTAAGTTTCATCGCCTGGTCTGAAAACGGACAGTTCATCGTCGATAACCGCTGGCATAATGAAGAGTATCTGATCCCGGCAAATACAGAAATTTTCAACTTCCAGATCTGGTCGGTAACCATGGAGGGCACTGTCATGCTGGCTGAAGAAATCCTGAACCGGATGGAGCAGGAGCTTCAACTGACCTTCCTCAACAAAACCATCCCCGACATGCCAAAGCTCTATGTCACCGGAGGAGTCTATCGAAATGGCGAGCTGACCCTGAGCCTGAACAATCCGTTCGGGGCATCCTATCTGATCCTGAATGGCACCCTTACCCGAACCGAACAGGGCATTCGTGAATCCTACCAGCACAGCATGGCGATCAATCCTTCCACACGGGAGCCGATCGTTACCATCCCAACAGGTTTTATCTTCGACATAGGCTTCAACCTGGCCAACAACAAGGGCGACATCCGCGACGGACTCTATTTTGCTGACGGAGCATGGGGCATCGACTACCTTCCTGAAGGAACGGTCATCAACAACTGGATGATCAGTACCCACAGTGTAACCGATGATCCGGATGCCCTGCCGCTCGAACGAAACATAGAACTCTCAGCCAGAACCAGGGATTACATTTCGGTTTTCAGAACCCTGAAGCCCAGCATGCTACCGGTGAATCTCACCGGATACAGCCACCTGGAATTCGATGCGGTGGGCTCAGGAACCATACGGGTGACACTGGCAAAAAAATCGATCGAAGACTGGACCGATCAATATCGCAGCACCCTTGACCTGACCGCAAACTGGCAAAGCTATAGCTTACCCCTCGAAAAATTTGTATCCCCCACCTTCGGGGTGACCTTTAACCCGAATGACCTTCTGTCAGTCACCTTCAGTCAATCCTCCGATGGTACAACATGGAAAAGCGCAAACCTTAAGGTTAACAACCTGAGATTTACGAAGAGCAACACTTCAGGAGGTCTGCTTTCAATACAGAATACCGGATTAATGGCCCTGCCGAATCCTTTCTCGAGCCAGACTCTGATCCAGTTCAACCTGACCCGTCCTTCGAATATCTCCCTGAAACTTTTTGATTCCGGTGGCAGGTATCTGAAAACACTTACAGGGGGATCCTTTCCTCAGGGTGACCAAAAGGTTTTGGCTGACCTTTCAAGCCTTCAATCCGGAATATATTTCATCAGGCTGGTAACCGATGAGGAGAGTAAAACCATCCGGATTACTAAATTTGACTGATGGTCAATAAAAAGAACAACCGGGAGATCGAATCAACAGTCGGCCTGATGAAGGAGCTGCTTGAAACCAACCGGATCAACCTTGAAATACTTGAAATACTCAAGCTCAAGGGAAGAATAAAGCTGACCGACCGGCAGTTCATCGAGATTACCGAACTGAGCCAGAAGCATCATCGCGAGTTCCAGTCGTTCGTGCTTGACAAGCTACCCCAGTTCATGGAAGGGGAGCTTCTTCCGACCCAGAACATTCTTAAAAAGACCTTCCTCACCTGGTCAACCGATTTGCTGGTCAGCCTCCGCTACCTCGACGGGGTAATGAAGAATTATATGAGTGAAATCAACCGTCGTGATCTCAAAAACCTGAGGTCACTGCAAGAGCCGGAGGTAAAGGACAAGCGATTCTGGAAATTCCTGGATAAGGTCCGCACCAAAAGCAAGGTCTTCGAAAGCTTTGAAGAGCCGTCTGAACCTGACATAATCGAAATTTCAGAGAACTCTGGGAACAAGGTTCAGAACCGGCAGCAGGTTGATCCAGACCCAATATCCGACAAGGA
>CAYGOU010000264.1:0-4148 GCA_964351455.1 uncultured Porphyromonadaceae bacterium | reverse complement strand
CCTTTGCCCTCTGCCCTCTGCCCTCTGCCTTGTAAAAACTCCCCATTCACCCACAAAGGATTATACCCCCTGAGCTCGTCCGGGACCTCCAGGTATCGCAGCTCATATTCTCCCCAGGCCCACGGAAACTGTTTTTCAAGGGGCATCTCACCGGCGATCCAGGCATCCTCAATGGGCAGGTAAATGGCCAGCGAACTGTAAACCCTTCCCTTTCTCATGTGGTCTGAGACCCTCTCCATGTAGGCATTGAAGGGTTTAATTCCACTGGTTAGGGATCCTCCCTCACCGGCATGTACCGAAGCGTAGAAGGAGATCGAATCTGAACCTTCGGGATTGTATGGGGTTCCGTGCCAGATCACCTGGTTGAGTCCGTTTGCAAACAGGGCATCGGCCACCATCTTCAGGTCTCCGATCTTCTCCTCTCTAAGATGCTCTCTCGGCCAGCCGTAAAGGCAGGTGAAGGTTTCGGCGGTGATGATGTTTTTTCCGCTCAGGACCGCAGCGGAAGCCACGATGCGTGAGTAGGAGGGTTCATAAAGCATCGCTTCGGTCTCGGGCACATCCAGTGACGCATATGCTGAAAGGATATCGGTGGGTGACCCCGAGCACTGTCCCCTGCTGAACCCTCCAAGGTTCTTGGCCACTTCGGTAAAGGGACGGTAAAAGTTATTGATAACCAGATCCGAAACAAGCTTCATGTAATCGTAACGGGCACCTTCGGCCCCAACGGCCAGGATATCCTGTTCCATCCAGGGCACGATATCGTAGCCGTAGCGGTTCAGAAAGATGGAGTCAAAACCCGGTGTCCAGATGTTGCGGGTCTCCACTTCCCATGAATCCACGAAAATGGCCGATGGCCGTCCCGTCGACATGGCTCCGGTGAGGGCACGCCCCATCCGGTCGGCATAATTCATAAAGGAGTTCCGGTTGAGATGATCCAGCACCAGTCCCTGTTTCGGGTAATCCCAGGATGCCCGGATCCACTGCCTGAACTCCGGTTTCCCGAACTCCCGGGTGCTTTCTTCGGGTGCGACCAGCAGGTCGCCGAAGGGCCAGAGCGAGCCAAAGGTGAAATCCATGTTGAGTCCGATCGAATCGGCGTAACGCTTGGTAAATGTGACAACCTCGCTCCACTCTTCACTCAGCCACGGTTGCCGCGGAGTGATGTTGACCGTATCCCCCTTCATGCGGTTGAGGGGATAAACCCAGGCCACCTCAACGCCTCCGAAACCCTGGGATTTAAACCAGTCGAGCTGATAAGCCACATCGCTTTTCTGAATTTCCTGAGCGAACCACCACCAACGGGTTAATGGCTTTGAAGAGGGGTAGGGACCCTGAGGCTCCGGCCGGCATGAGGCCAGCAGAAGGAGGGCGAGAAGGGGAATGATGCGGGACATTTTATGAGGGTTTTGGTTATGGGTTTTGGTTATGGGTTATGAGTTATGGGTTTTGGGTTAACCTGCAACCTGCAACCTGCAACCCACTCCCCCTATTTTATCCTGTCTGCCCGGTTTCTGAGCCAGGCTTTGATCAGGAGCCAGATCTTATGGCGGTCGCCGATGCGGAAGCGGCGGCTGAGGATCTCTTCGGCAGGGGTTTCGCGGATTTTTTCGAGCAGCTCGCGATAATAGCGGTAGGCGAGGTACACCCCGTTGCGCACATCCTTGTGCAGGAGCTTGACCCCGGCATGCGCAGCACGAAAATCCTGTTCAATGTCATCTTCAATTTCCTTTTTACGATGGGTGCGGAAATTCTCGATGTCGGTATCCGGAAAGTAGATCCGGCCCCTGTTTTCATAGTCGTCCTTGATGTCGCGCAGGAAGTTGATTTTTTGAAAAGCCTCTCCCAGTTTGCGGGCCGAGGGGGTCAGGATTTCGAAGGTCTCCTGATCACCGGGATAAAAAACCCTCAGGCACATGAGTCCCACAACCTCGGCTGAACCATAGACGTATGTCTTGAATTCATCGGCATCGTAGGTGTTTTTGTAGAGGTCCATCTCCATGCTGTAAAGAAAGGCCTCAATGAGATGGTGGTCGATCTGGTATTTGTGAACGGCCCACTGAAAACTTTGAAGGATGGGGTTTGAACTGAATTTGCGTTCGATGGCATCCCAGGTGTCCTGCCTGAAACGGTTGAGCAGCTCTTTCTGGTCCTGGCAGTGAAAGGTGTCGACGATCTCATCGGCAAACCTCACATAGCCGTAAATGGCGTAAATTGGGGTGTGGTATCTCTTTTTGAATAGTCTTATCCCCAAAGAAAAACTTGTACTGTAGCGGTTGGTGGTCAGTTTTGAACAGGCCAGCGATGTTTCAGTGTATAGGTCCATGTTCTTTAATGATTCTTTCGGTTACCAGGCGGGAACTGATCACGGTCATGGGCAATCCGGTACCCGGAATGGTTGATGCTCCAACGTAATACAGGTTATTAAACTTCTCATCGCGGTTTTTCGGTCTGAAGGCCCCGATCTGATTCAGGTCATGGGCCAGTCCCAATCCGCTTCCACGGTAAAGATGGAACGCCTTCTCCCAGTCTACCGGATCTAAAACGGTTCTTGAAATGATTTTGTTACGCAGATCCACTCCGATTCGCTCTGACAGGTCGCGGATGATCCCGTCGGCCACCTCTTCGCGGTCTGACCAGTCTGACTTAAATTGCAGATGTGGAACAGGACAGAGGATGAAGAGGGTTTCGCAGCCCTGAGGGGCGCACTCTTCGTTGTGTCGTGAGAGGGTGTTAACGTAGTAGTAGGGCTGATCGAGTCCGATGTCGTTGGTGAAGATTTTCGAAGCGTAATCCTTGAAATTGTTACCCAGAAAATAGTGATGGTGGTGCAGGGCATCCACCTTTTCGTTCAATCCCAGGTAAATGGTGAAAGGCGCCATGGTCCAGTGCATGCGGTCGAGTTTTTCAGGAGTGAACTTGGCTCTCCGGAGCACCTGGTGGCGGAAATAGGCGGCATCGGCATTGACGATGAATATTTCGGCTTCGTGAAGGTTTCCATGCTGATCCAGAAAGGATGTGAGCTTGCCGCTTTCCATGCGGTAATCCATGATTTCGGTGTCATACCGGATGGTTACGCCAGCTTTCGTCAGTTCCTTCAATAGTCCTTCAACAATCCGGTACATCCCTCCCTTGACATTATAGTATCCGTCGTGTACCAGTTCGGTGTAGGATAGGAGGGTGTAAACCGCCGGGGTGTTGAATGGGGTGGCTCCCAAAAAGAAAGAAACCAGACTCAGGACCTCCTTGACCTCCCTTGAATCGAAATAGCGCTCAAGTTCGCGCCAGACGCTGCGGACCATCTTGGGTGCATGTCCCCATGGCACCGTTGCCAGCGAGGCCAGGTAGTCTGGCATTCCGTTGAAATTCCGGCGCACCACCCTGTCGATGGTGTCATCAAAGAGCTTTCCGGTCATTGCGAGGTACCGGCGGGCCTTATCTTCAAATCCGGGCTCAACCGCCTCAAATTCACCGGCCAGCCTCTTAAGATCCTTGTAAATCAGATAATTTTTGTCGCTTCCCCTGAAGTTCACTGCATAGAGCGGATCCAATTCAACGAACTCAAAGGGCATCTCAATTCCGCATGAATCAACAAATTCACGAAACTCATAACTCATGCTGAAGAAAGAGGGCCCCAGGTCCCAGGTAAATCCATCCTTCTTTAACTGATTCAGCCTTCCTCCCGCCTGGTGAAACTTTTCAACCATTTCAACCTGATAGCCGGCTTTGGCAAGCCTGAGGGCGGTGGTTAAGCCACCGAGACCCGTTCCGATGATGATCGCTTTTGGCATCGTTTTTCTGTTGTGATAAGATAAACAAAAAAATCCTAAGAGTGTTCAATCTGGGGGATAAAGGTGATGGGGGCGAATATTGGATTACAAATGCTAACTTTAATGATATCATGATGCTTCATCACCACATTCGCCATAATGTCGCGACAAATGACTAATAATCAGAAAGCAGCGGTCATAGGAGCCGGCGTTGGCGGTTTGGCCACGGCCATCAGGCTGAGGGCCCTGGGCTATGAAGTTGACCTGTTTGAGCAGGAGCAGAGGGTGGGCGGAAAGCTCATGGAGATGCACAGGGATCGTTTCCGCTTTGACATGGGTCCCTCTCTTTTTACCCAGCCCGAGAGGGTTGAAGAGTTG
>CAYGOU010000263.1:0-4148 GCA_964351455.1 uncultured Porphyromonadaceae bacterium | reverse complement strand
CATAACATAAATATAAGATATTGGTTTACGGTTTACAGCTTTCGGTTTACGGTTTACGGTTTACGGTTTTAGGATTACGGTTAAAGTTATGAGTTTTGGGTTGTCAGTTGTCCGGTTGTCCGGTTCTCGCCATTCTTCATTCATCATTCATCATTCATCATTTCTCGCCTATCGCGTATCGCGTTTCATCTTTCAAACTTTCCGGCCTAAAATTTGTTGTAGGTAATAAAACCAGAAACTATGATTGGATATTGGATTATTTTCGGTGCCTTCATGCTGCTCAGCATGATTGTCAGTGGGGTGCTTAAGTCGAAATTTGCGCGCTACTCGAAGGTTTCACTGGGGACCAACCTCAGTGGCAAGGAGGTGGCTGAAAGGATGTTACGTGAACACGGAATCATCAACGTTCAGGTGGTTTCGGTACCGGGACGCCTGTCTGACCATTATAATCCGCTCAACCGTACCGTAAACCTGAGTCCTGATGTGTATAACGGCCGCAACATTTCGGCTGCCGCTGTGGCAGCCCATGAGTGCGGACACGCCATTCAGCACTCAAAAGAATATGCCTGGCTCACCTTCAGGTCGCAACTGGTACCGGTGCAGAACATCAGCGCCAAGGTGTTGAATGCCATTTTCATAGGGATGTTCCTGGGGGTATTTGCCATTCAGGGACTCTTCAGCATGCAGACCGCCCTTACGGTAATTGTGGCATGCTATGCCATTTTTACACTGATCGCCTTTGTGACTCTGCCTGTTGAGATCGATGCCAGCCGTCGTGCCCTGGCATGGCTTGAGAACACCGGGATCACCACCGAGCGCACCCATCCCCAGGCTCAGGATGCCCTGCGCTGGGCCGCCTACACCTACGTGGTTGCCGCCCTTTCGGCCCTCGCTTCGCTAATCTACTTCGTTGCGATGCTGGCGGGGAGGAGGGAGTAGGGGACAGGTTACGGGAAGGTTACGGAGGGTTACAGAGGGTTACAGGAAGGTTACGGGAGGATACCAGGAGGTTGCCGGGGGTTGTTGAGGTATCGGAGGATGCCGTGTAGTCCTTTTCGGATCCGTAGGAGTTTGAATTCGGCTTCACCGTTCTGGGAAGTGTAATATCCAATTTGGCGGCTTATTTCGATCAAGGCCTCAAGCTCCGATAATGACCCCAGGGCAATGTATATGAATTGCTTATATTCATTTACAGACCTTCTGGCGGCTCCTTCGGCCAGGTTTGCCGGAATTGAAACGGCTGCCCTTCTGATTTGTCCTGTTAACCCGAATTTTTCATCAGGAGGGAAACTGCGGGTTACCTGGTAGATTTCTACTACCCATTCAACAGACAACTTGTAAACAGCGAGGTTTTTGTGAATCATTTTTTGCATTTTTATGTATTAGATGCCTAAACCTCACTGAAATGGAAAATATCCCATCCCCAAAACCACAAAAGGTAACCCTTCGTAACCTTCCTGTAACCCTCTGTAACCTTTCCGTAACCCTCCTCTTCTTAGTCTCCTGCTCAACCCCTCTCCCCCTCCCGCCGGGTGGTGGCGGTGAGGCCAACCCTGACCTGAGAACCAACGCTGAGATGCTGCAAAAATGGCAGGATATGCGATTCGGGATGTTTGTGCACTGGGGACCGGTAGCTCTGGCGGGTACCGAGATTGGCTGGTCAAGGGGACGTGAAATTCCCATTGGAGTATATGACAGCCTATACCTGGATTTCAACCCGGAGGAGTTTGATGCCGGCCAGTGGATCCAGATTGCAAAAGATGCAGGCATGAAATATTTCGTCATCACATCGAAGCACCATGATGGATTTTCGCTGTGGCATTCGAAATACACCGATTATGACATAGAGGCAACTCCCATCCGGCGGGATCTCATGAAGGAGATGCAGCTGGCCTGCGAAGAGCAGGGCATTCTTTTTGGCACCTACCACTCGGTCCTCGACTGGAAACATCCACATTATACCACGCGCTACCGCGATCCGAGACCGGTGGAGGAGTCAGATATGTCGATTTATAAGGAGTTTCTGTTCAACCAGGTGAAGGAACTGATCGTGGATTATAACACCAACATCCTGTGGTTCGACGGACAGTGGGAGCCATCATGGACCCACGAGATGGGGATGGAATTGTATCAGTTTGCCCGCAACCTGAATGACAACATCCTGATAAACAACAGGGTGGATAAGGGGTTTAAAAGCATGGAGGGGATGACCGACAGCATCGCCAAGTATGCCGGGGATTTCGGCACGCCCGAACAGCGGATCGGTGAGTTTAACAACGTGGTGCCGTGGGAGTCATGCATCACCGTAGGCGAACAGTGGGCCTGGAAACCTGATGAAAAGTTGAAATCCCCGAAAGAGCTCATTCATACCCTGATAAAAACCGTGGGTGGTGATGGCAACCTGCTGCTGAACGTGGGACCAATGCCCGACGGCCGGATTGAACCACGCCAGGTAGAGCTGCTCATGGAGATGGGCGACTGGCTGGCGGTCAATGGTGAGGCGGTTTATGGCACCCGTGGCGGTCCTGTTGAACCCACGGCAGATTTCGCCACCACCCACCGCGATCAGTACCTCTACCTCCACGTTATGAATACCTCGCTGAAGGAGATCGAAATTCAGGTTGCCCTGAACACCAAGGCACACCGGGCCGCAGTGCTGGGCGGAAAGGCGGTGAGTTATGACAACCGCGAGCGGAGCATCCTGGTCAGACTTCCTGAAGGGATGGAGGATCAGCCGGCCTATGTGGTTAAGCTGAGGATGAACCGGAAGATGCAGGGGGGGGGAGAATAAAGGGTTTACGGTTTACAGTTTTAGGTTTACGGTTTTAGGTTTACGGATTTAGGTTTACGGTTTACGGATAAAGTATTAAGTGAAAAGTACGTATATTCGTACGTAAATAAGTACCGTTATGCTGGCTGCGAATTATACCGAGTTCAGGAAGGAACTCAAGGAGTACCTGGATTGTGTTGAGGAGAACCAGGAGACCCTGATCATAAAAAGAAAATCGGGCAAAGGGGCCGTGGTGATTTCGCTGGAGGAGTACAATTCGATCATGGAGACGCTGCATCTGCTGAAATCCCGAAATAATGCAGAGCGCCTGTATGCATCGATGAGTCAACTTGAGCGCGGAGAGACCGTAGTTCAGGATTCTGAAGAAGAATGAATAGGGTTGTTATTACCCTGAACGCCTGGGAGGATTATCTTCACTGGCAATCGGCGGACAATAGGGTTGTCCTGAAAATCAACAAACTCATACGGGCCATTCTTTCCGATCCATACGACGGCATCGGAAAACCGGAGCCGCTCAAGCACGATCTTTCGGGATTCTGGTCGCGCCGGATTGACCGCGAGCACCGGCTGGTTTACCGCCCAACCCCGGCGGAGCTGCAGATCATTGCATGCCGCTACCATTACTGATGCCGGATTTGCACCCTTTTTACTACCTTCCCCCCACGGTAACCCTCCGTAACCTTCTGTAACCTATCTGTAACCTATCTGTAACCCATCCGTAACCCTTATGAAACCCCTCCTCACCCTCCTCATCCTGATCTGCACGCTGTCGGTATCGGGACAATCGTTCAACACCTTTCCGGTGACCACCCAGAAGCCTCCGCTGCACGGAAAGCACTGGATGGCCATCACCGGTAAGCCCCTGGCGGCTACCGCCGGAGCCATGATCTTCACCCGCGGCGGTAACGCTGTGGATGCCGCCTGTGCCATGCTGGCCGCCACCTGCACCATGTGGGATGTGCTCAGCTGGGGCGGTGAAACCCAGGCGCTGATCTACCATCCCAAAACCGGCAAGGTGATCGCCATCAACGCCCTGGGGGTGGCACCCACCGGTGCAACGGCGCAGTTCTTCCGCGAGCAGGGAATGAAATATCCCCCCCAGTATGGTCCTTTAGCAGCGGTGACTCCGGGTACTCCGGGCGGACTGATGGTGATGCTGGCAGAGTATGGCACCATGAGCCTCCGCGAGGTGCTTGAACCGGCCATGCAGATGGCGGCGGGCTACCCCATTGAGGCGCAGGCCGCAAACTCTATTGAGCGCGAGAAGCGCAGGATCCGCGAGTGGCCCTATTCAGCCCGGGTATTTCTGACCCACCCCGGCGAAGAGCGCGAGGCTCCCTATCCGGGCGAGGTGTTC
>CAYGOU010000262.1:0-4152 GCA_964351455.1 uncultured Porphyromonadaceae bacterium | reverse complement strand
CCAGTAACCAGCAACCTTCCCCCATGCACCAGCTTCTGTTCTCAGCGATCAACGGATATGGATACTACTACCTGAAGAGTTTCATGGAAGAGGGTTCTCCTGAAAAATTCAGCATTGCAGGAATTGTAGATCCTGAGGCAGAACGTTCGGCATTATACCCCTGGATTCTGGAACAACGAATCCCGGTGTATCCTGAAATAGAACCATTCTTTAACTCAGGCCGAAGAGCCGACCTCACCGTTATTTCCTCTCCGCTTCAGCACCATGTTCCGCAAGCATTGAGTGCCCTCAAAAATGGCAGCAATGTTCTTGTTGATAAACCGGTGGGCGTAACCCCCGGTGAAGTTGAGGCGCTCATTAAGGCCCAAAGTGAATCCGGCAGATGGGTTGAGGTCGGATACCAGTGGTCATTCTCGGATGCCATTCAGCAGCTTAAGGCGGATCTGCTGACGGGCAGGTATGGTGCCCCACTCAGAATGAAATCCATCTGCCTGTGGCCAAGAGGTCATGATTATTACCACCGGAACCGATGGGCCGGAAGGATCCGCGACGATCAGGGAGAACTGGTTTATGACAGTCCTGCCAACAATGCCTGCGCCCACTTCCTGCACAATATGTTTTTCTTGCTGGGAGACCGGATGAACGGCAGTTCCCTGCCGGTGGAGATCGATGGAGAACTTCACAGAGCCTATGACATTGAGAACTTCGATACCATCTCGTGCCGGATGATGACCAGCGGAGGAACAGAGCTGATGTTTTTTGCCTCCCATGTAACCGCCCAAACGGTCAATCCTTGCTTTGAACTCGAGACTGAGATGGCCATCATCCGGCTCGATACCGAAAACCAGGCCATTGAAGCCTACGACGACAACCAACTGATTTGCAGTTATGGACACCCTGACTCAAGTCCTCAATTCAGAAAACTGTTCAGATCTCTTGAATCTCTCAGAAACCCCAGACCCACAATCTGTCCCCCCGAGGCGGCCCTCTCACAGACCCTGTGCATCGATGCCCTGCAAAAACTCCCCGAAGGCATAAAGAGATTCGGTGAACATGAAATCGTTCACGAACCCGATCGCGTATGGGTCAAAGGCCTCGGAGAAAAACTCCTCCAACAATACCATAAACCATAAACCTAAATCCGTAAACCTAAATCCAACACTCCACCTCCTTGACACCCAGGCAGCTCACCATAAAAACCCTTAATTTCGACAGTCCTCCCAGAATCCCCAGGCAACTCTGGCTATTGCCCTGGGCAGAATTGCACCATCCTGAAGAGGCCCGGCTGATCCGATCGAGATATCCCGACGACCTGACACAGGCTCCGGGATGCTATCTTGATCCGCCGGAACTGACGGGAGGCAAGTATCAGAAAGGACTCTATGTTGATGAATGGGGATGTCGTTTTGAAAACCGCGAAGAGGGACTCATGGGCATCGTGCACGATCCTTTGATCCGCGAATGGTCGGACCTGGAGCGGTTTAAACCTCCGCAATCCATGTTGAATCCTGACAAGGAGAGCATCAACCGCTTCTGTAAATCAACCGATCAGTTTGTATATGCCGGCAGCATTGTAAGACCCCTTGAACGCATTCAATTCATCCGAACCATGGAACAGACTTTTCTGGATGTGATCCAGGAAGAGCCGGGCTTCTATGAACTGCTGCAAATCCTGCACCTCCATTATTGCAAGGAGGTTGATGCGTGGTCTCAGACTGGGGTGGATGCCATCTTTCTGATGGACGACTGGGGCACCCAGCATGGAATGATGTTCTCACCGGATCTGTTCAGAAAGGTTTTCAAGCCTCTTTACAAGGATTATTGCGAAATCGCCCACAGTTATGGAAAATACGTTTTCATGCACTCCGACGGACAAATAGCAGACATAATTCCTGATCTTATTGAAGTTGGAGTGGATGCCCTGAATAGCCAGCTCTTTTGTATGGATATCGACAGGCTTGCTGCGGAAGCTGCCGGCAAAATCACCTTCTGGGGAGAAATTGACCGTCAGAATCTGCTGCCAAATGCTTCTATTAACCAGATCAGGGAAGCGGTCATGAAGGTTTACCATTATCTTTATAAAAAGGGAGGAGTCATCGGCCAATGTGAATTCGGTCCTGCCGCCAAACCCTCAAACATCCATGCAGTGTTCAACGCCTGGAATGAAATTGCAACCAGCAACCAGTAACAAGTAACCAACAACCATGAAAAAGCCTCTTCTTCTTGCCCTTATGTCATTGTTGTGCTTCACTTTACATGCACAAAACCCGAAGCCCGTACCCCTAAAAAACTACCTTGAATATGCCAGGGCATCTGCCGATAATACCTGGAACGAAAGAGAATCAATAGTAGCCAAATGGAGGACCACCATCAATCCTGAGGACATCTTCGGCTACCGCTCGCCAGGGGGCTTGCTTGAAATGGCAGCGATTTATGCAACCTTGTATGAAATTGAGGGGAAGAAGAAATACGCAGAAAGGGCGCGGGAAGTGTTGCTCACCTATGGCGATTTCAGAAAGGAGTTTCCGGTTGAAGGAAGCCGACGTCAGGCAGACTATGCCGATGGACTCCCGGCTTTGCCCGATTTCTTTTCATCGATGCGGTACCTGAGAGCCTATGACATCCTTAAGTCGAAAGGATTTCTGACTCATGAGGAGATGAAAACCATTGACGAGATGACCGCTCATAGCCTGTTGTTCATTCTACGCACTCAGGAGTGGGGCGCCATGAACCGCACCGCCCTGCGGGCCGAGGCCCTTTCATGGGCGGTAAAGGTTTTGGAAGGCCATCCGGTTGCCGGCACCCTGAAAACCCTTGAAAAGGCCCTTGTCGACGACAACTGGGGACAGTGGGAGATTGAGGATGCTTCGTTATACCATGCCGTCTGGCTCTATGCGTTGATTGGGTGTGCCGAGGCAAAGGGTGATATTGCCGGGTTGTTCAAGACTCCTGAAATGTATTATTACTCGCAGTACTTCCTCCACCTGATGTCGCCCCAGGGCATGGTACCCGACTTTGGGGATGCACAACATCTTACAAACTGGTACCGCTGGCTGGTCTATTTTGAAGTTGCAGCCAACCAGTATCAGGATCCTGAAATGAAATGGGCAGCATCGGTGATTGCCGACCGTTTTCTGGATCTCTCGCAGAAACCGGGCGTGGGACTGGGCTACATGTTGCTTGATTGCTACCGCTTTGGTACCGACCGCATTCAGCCGGTCGCACCGAAAGAGCTCAGCGAGGAGGTGATGGAAGACATGGTCGGGAAAAAGATGGTCTTCAGAACCGGCTGGGAACCAACATCCACCTACATGCTGCTCAACTACCGGGATGAAGGCGACGGAGGTCTGCTCTTCAGGGATTATCTGAGGTCAACCATTCCCATTGAAGAGGAAAAGGTCACCCACGGACATGCCGATGAGAACAGCATCATTCTGCTCATGCACAAGGGTGTACCCCTACTCACCGATGGAGGTTACCGCGATTTCCTTCCAAGCGGATACTTCGGATCCTATCGTCAGGATTACTTTCATAACAGGCTCTGCGTCAGAAACGAAAAAATATGGCTCGGACAAAAGGCGGGTGAATACCGTTACAGCCAGTCAGATCATCCTCCGATCGAGCCACAATCGGTCATGGATTTCATGCACAACGCCGGCTCATACCGCCTGGTAAGAACCCAGAAGATCGACTTCCTGTCATATCCCGACCATGATTACAGCCGCACCAGGATGATCGACGACCAGATGGGTTATGAATGGGACCGGGTGGTGGTGTTCGTCAAGGATCCTGAGCTCTTTGTGGTGTTCGATGTTTTCAGATCGAGGTCTGATCAGTATTTCACCGCCGCAAACCTTTGGCACACCAGGCAGATCGTCAAACAGGGCGAACACTGGTATGACACCCGCTATGACAGCCTCAACAGACAATCAGTGGGTGGTGACCACAATCTGCTGATCCATTTTCCGAAAAACCACTACCGTTTTGAACAGGTGCATACAGAGAACCGAAATTACCAACAGGAGTTTGCCATCGCGGAGTTCACAGGTCAATACTTTGAAGCGGGACAACACATCGGATTTGTTACGGTGCTCGTACCGCATCATTCGAACGAATCCCCGGAGGCCTGGGTGAAATCAATTGAGTACATAC
>CAYGOU010000261.1:0-4161 GCA_964351455.1 uncultured Porphyromonadaceae bacterium | reverse complement strand
GGGTGGAGATGTTGAAGGTGTTTTTGCCGTCTCCACCGGTTCCGCAAAGATCGATGGTATTCGGGTCATGAAGATCCACCTTGAATGCCAGCGATTTGAGGGCATCCCTGAAGCCGTTCAGTTCATCGATGGTGATGTTGCGCATCAGGAATATCGACAGAAAGACCGCCATCTGGGTCTCGTTGACCTCACCCGAGGCGATCCGGGTGAGCACCTGTGAGGCTTCGTCGCGGGAGAGGGTTTTATAGTCGAACAGTTGGTTGAGTATTTCTTTCATGGATGATGGTTTTTATTTGCCGATCCAGTTTCTCAGCATCTGCATGCCTCCGGGAGTGAGGATCGACTCGGGGTGGAACTGAACGCCTCTGACGTCGAGTGTTTTATGTCTCAGGGCCATGATTTCGCCGTGGTCGTCCACGGCGGTGATTTCGAGGTGAGCCGGCAAGCCTTCGCGGTTCACCACCCACGAATGGTATCTGCCCACCGGGAATGAGCTGCCGAGGTTTTGAAAGAGCGGCTCATCCTCTACGGTGGTTCTGGCCAGGGTTGCGATTCCGTGGAACACGGTATCAAGGTTTCTGAGGGATCCGCCGTACACCTCTCCAATGGCCTGCATGCCGAGACAGACCCCCAGGATCTTTTTGGTTTCGCCGAACACCCTGATCACCTCCTTCATGATGCCCGCATCATCCGGCAAACCCGGTCCCGGTGACAATACAATGGCATCATAGTGCCGGATTTCATCCAGGGTAACCTGGTCGTTTCTGATCACCGGGATCTCTGCACCCACGATATCCCGCAGGTAGTGGGCCAGGTTGTAGGTGAATGAATCGTAATTATCGAGCAGAAGAATTTTCATGATTTGAAGTTGATGAGGTTTAACGGATCATCGTTTGGCTGAGGCATTCAGAATGGCCTGGCGGAGGGCGGCCAGTTTGTTGTTAACCTCCTGAAGTTCATTCTCTTCGATCGATCTGGCCACGATCCCGGCACCGGCCTGAAACACCAGTTTGTTGCCGGTTGAGAGAAAAGAGCGGATCATGATGGCCTGGTTGAGACTTTGGTCGAATCCGATCTGTCCGATGCAGCCCCCGTAGAAACCGCGGTCGGTTGTTTCATAATGGCGAATGAGCTCCATGGCTCTGATTTTGGGTGCCCCGGTTAGTGTTCCGGCCGGAAACGATTCTCCCAGCAGCTTGAAAAGGCTGAATCCCTTTTTCAACTCTCCGCTGACGGATGAGACCATGTGGATCACATGTGAGAAGTACTGGATCTCGCGCAGGGTCTCTACTTTGACGTTGAATGCATTGCGGCTCAGGTCGTTTCGGGCCAGGTCAACCAGCATGACATGCTCGGCATTCTCTTTCACATCCAGCGAGAGCTGGTCGGCCAGTTCGCGGTCTCTTTCATCGTCGCCGCTCCTTTTGACGGTGCCGGCGATCGGCGCAATGGTGGCCCTGCCTTTCCGCACAATCAGGTGAGCCTCGGGTGAAGATCCGAAGATCTTGTACCTGCCGTAATCAAAGTAAAAGAGGTATGGAGAGGGGTTGATCGACCTGAGATGGCGGTAGACGTTGAATTCATCCCCGGTGAATGCCTGCTCATAGCGGCGCGACATGACAATCTGGTACACATCGCCCAGCTGGCAATGCCGCTTTCCGGCGGTAACCAGGTCACGATACTGCTGGTCGGTCATGTTTGACACGGTGTCGCCCTTTGCCTCGAACGGAAAAACCGGAAAGTTGCGGTTGATCAGCAGCGATTCGATGTCGCTCAGGGTGTCGGGATGTTGGTCGAACCGGTTCTCGATGAGGGTGACGGTATCGCGGTGGTGGTTGATCGCAATGATGTAATGGTAAAGCTGATAGAAGACATGGGGAATTCTTCCGGGATGTTGGTCGTGCGAGGGCGGGGGTACCTGCTCAAACAGGGAGGCTGCATCGTAACTCATATAGCCGAAGAACCCATTCAGACGGTTTACAGGATCTGGTTTTTCAGGCTTGAAGAGTGAGATGAACTGGTCGAGCTGACGGTCGGCCGCCACCAGGGGTTCGCTTTTTACCGAACCATCGGGCAGGGTAGTGGTGACCATTGAATCCTCGATTCTGATACCGGAGAGGGGTTCGAGGCAGATGAAACTGAAATTGTCCTCTCCCCCGTGATAGTCGCTGCTCTCGAGCAGGATCGACATCGGAAAGCGGTCGCGCAGCTTCAGGTATAGCGAAACCGGAGTCAGGGTATCGGCCAGGCTGGTTTTGTGGTGGATCTTTATCGGGTACATGATTCTGTTTGCTTCGTTTTACAGAGGTGATAAACAAAAAGCCCGTCGTGAGTACGACGGGCCTGTATTATAAACGGGACGGCGTGAACCTCACGGAAACCGGGTCAGGTTATGTGCCACCACCAATTGTTGATCATTTTTGAATTCATAACGGAGGCGAAGGTAACGAGAAAAAGATAATATGCAAGAGGCAGGTTGCAGGTTCCCCCTCTCCCCTGGGAGAGGGGGTCAGGGGGTGAGGTCTGGTTACTGGTTGCGGATTATTCCTTCACTATTTTCAGCACCTGAAGCATCGAATATGCCTTGTTCATCACCCTTATAAAATAGAGACCTTTGGGTAAGGCGGAGGTGTCGATGGTATGCTCCGTGTGGCCGGGTTGAATATCGATGCACATCTGCCCAAAAGCATTAATGATTTCGATTTGATCCATGCGAAAATTTGATTCAATGGTCAACTCATTCAAAAAGGGATTTGGAAAGATCTGAATCCGGTTTTCGTGGGAGTGTAATTCTTCGATTCCCGTCACATTTGGATGATAGAATCCAAAATCAACCGTATTATTCCCACTGGCATCGTAGTCAAAATAACAACTAAATGGGTCGCCATCGTTCAGGGGTTCATCTCCGCAGGTGAGTGTAATGATGCCTGATTTGATATCGGTGAATGCACTGCCAAATCCATTATTATCAAAATCCACATCATTATTTGGATTTGCTACAAAGCCATTGGTTGAACGGAATCCGCGCAAGGGTTGACCTGGTCCCCAATTGTCAACGCTCCAGACAAATACCACGTAATTACCCTCTTTCAAACCGGAGAAACGATAATATCCCTGCTCATCCGTTTTCTGAACGCCTCCGAAGCCCTGCCAGTCGGGAATGTCATCCCCGTTTGAATCGCCCCAGATTACTAGTGAAACGCCCGGAATGCCGGGTTCATCGGGATCGTTGATGCCGTTTCGGTTGAAATCATTCCAGACCCGGTTCCCCACCGATACGATACCGGGGGATATTTGATTTCCACAGTCTTCGTAGCAGAAAGCCATCTCGTTGATCGCCCGGATCATCTCCCGGCCCATGGCTTTACCGATGTTCAGGTAGGTAAGGGCATTGTTGTTGTAATGATGGATGGCATCATGAGGCGAAGCAGCCGCATTCAGATAATACTGTTTGGTCTCGACGAAACCCACGTTGCCCCCGTACAGAGAGTCGTTGCAACCCACCTTTTCCTGGGCCAACGAAACGATGTTCTGCATGCTCTGAACCCATAGGTCACCGGTCGGTTCAAAACCTCCCTGACCTGAACTGACAATGACGACCGGAAGGTCCGGAATGCCAAAATCATTTCTTACATCCTGAACCAGGTGCGTCAGATTGCTTTCATATTCATTCAGAAAGTCTTCGGAGGCGCCGTCGTTCCACCCCTGAAACCATACCAATCCGCATATTTCAAAATCCCGGACCCCAATGTCCGGAAATTCGCCGGCCAGGTTGCGGGTAACCTGCCGAACGGTTCTGATCATATCCCGGTAACTGGCTCCTGTTTCTCCCCCGGCCGAAGGCGGACGAAAATCGACCGCCAGACTCTTTCCGCCCCACGCGGTTTTGATGATCAACACGGGATCGTCATAATAGGCATCGACCTGGTGCGCGAACATCAGCTCAGGACCGATTTTGTTGGGATCGCTCCCCTGGCCAACGGTCACATGGCTCCTGATGGTATCTCCATCGTTGGCAAAATGGAGGAAAGCACCTTCGAGGGAGTTCCAGCGGCCGGGTTCACCAATCTCCGACCAATCTCCATCGAGATCCTTTTCAATCACATCGGTGAGGCTCCCCGGATCGTTTTCAGGGTCGACCACGGTGCCGAACCCCTGCAT
>CAYGOU010000260.1:0-4189 GCA_964351455.1 uncultured Porphyromonadaceae bacterium | reverse complement strand
AATGATGAATGATGAATAACGGACAACTGACAACCGGACAACCCACAACCCATAACTGACAACCCACAACCGTAAACTGTAATCTGAAAACTGTAATCCCTTCCATTAGACATTAGACAAAAAGATGAAAGTAAGTCTTAAGGTTCTGATCCTCCTCGCAGTAAGTCTCTGGTCGTGCATCTGCCCTGCCCAGAACTGGCCCATCTTCCGCGGAGATACCCGTTTGCAGGGTTATGCCGATGTGCAGCTGCCTGAAAAACCCGTTCTGCTATGGAGTTATCAAACCGGTGGTGAGATTCTCTCGTCGCCGGTGGTTGGCAGCGGTATCATTATAATCGGATCGACCGATGGCACTCTCTATGCCCTTGACCTGAACGGAAAAGAGCTTTGGAAGGCCGAAACCGGCAACAGCATCGAAGCGCCCGCGCTGATACTGGGTCAGCGGGTGATTGTCGGAAACATGAGCGGTTCTCTGCTTGCTTTCGGGTTGAAAACCGGAAAGTCAGAGTGGAGCTACAAAACCGACGGACAGATTTCAGGATCACCCAACCATTATACCGCGGGGGGCAAAACCATCCTGGCGGTGGGCAGCTACGACTATTTTCTGCACGGAATAGATGCCGCCACCGGCAAGGGATTGTGGAAGTATGAATCGGATAACTTCATCAACGGAGCTCCCGGCATATGGAGTGGTAAGGCCATTTTCGGCGGCTGCGACGGTTTTCTGCACATCGTTGACCTGCTCACCGGCAAAACCGGACAGAAAATTGAGGTGGCCACCTATGTGGCCGGCTCAGTGGCCATCGACGGCAACAGGGTTTTTGTTGGTGATTACGACGGCAAGTTTTCATGTTACGATCTGAACACCCATCACGCTATCTGGCAATGGGACGACCCGGCGGGTGATCTGCCATTTCTGTCATCCCCGGCCATTCACGACCGCTGGGTTGTCAATGGCAGCCGCGACAGATCGGTGTATGCCTGGGATAAAAATACGGGTAAACAGATTTGGAAAACCGACACCGGAAACCGGGTCGACGCCTCTCCCGTTATCGCCGGTAAAAAGGTGGTGGCTGCCAACATGCGCGGAGACCTGATCCTCATGAACCTTTCGGATGGGAAAATCACCTGGAGCTATGAACTGGGATCCGCCATCGCCGGCAACCCGGCCGTCGCCGACGGAAAGATCATCATCGGCGCCGCGGATGGATTCATTTACTGCTTCGGGGGGAAATAGATGTCTAATGTCTAATGTTGAATGTTGAATGAACTGGATTACGGATTACAGTTTACAGATTACGGTTTTAGGTTTACCGATTAAGAGGTTGTTAAGATGAAAATATTACAAGTTATTCCAGGCTCGGGCGGGAGCTTCTACTGCGGCAATTGTTTGCGCGACAGCAAGTTGGTGGATGCCATGCGCAGGTCGGAGCACGAGGTGGTGAAGATCCCGATGTATCTTCCGCTCTTTGCCCACGATCCCAAACAGCGTGATGTGCCGGTTTTCTATGGCGCGGTCAGCATATATCTCAAACAGTTGTATCCCATCTTCCGTCATGCCCCGAAATGGTTCGACCGACTGCTCAATTCGGGATGGATATTAAGGATGGCCGCCAGAAAGGCCGGGTCGACCAATGCAAAGGGACTTGAACAGATGACTGTATCCATGCTGATGGGTGAGGAGGGCAAACAACATGAAGAACTTGACCGGATGGTCGACTGGATCGCCGATCACTTTCAGCCAGATGTGGTGCACCTTTCAAATGCCTTGCTGCTGGGACTGGCACCCAGGATAAAAAGCAGGCTTAACACCCTGGTTGTTTGCTCTCTGCAGGACGAGGATGTGTGGGTGGATGTGATGGATGATGACTATCGCTACCAGGTCTGGGAACTGATGCAGCAGAAGGCTGCTTATGTAGATGCCTTCATAGGTGTAAGCGATTACTATTCAGAACGGATGAGGGAGCAGATGAAGATTCCGGCCGAAAAGCTCTTTACGGTCCATATCGGGGTTGACCCGGCGGATTACCAGTTCAGGCTCGCGTCGGAGAGGCCGGGCAACATTGGGTTTATTTCAAGGCTGTGCCATGAAAACGGACTTGACATTCTGCTGGATGCCTATATCCTGTTAAAGAAAAACAAGGGACACGAGGAGGTAAAGCTGATCCTGACCGGAGGCCATACGGGTGATGACAAGAACTTTCTGAAGATGATCAGGAAGCGGATCGCAGAGGCCGGCCTCACCGGGCAGGTGGTATTTATTGACGACTTTGAGGGGGAGGCGAGAAAGGCATTTTTCGAACAGGTTGCCCTGATTTCAGTGCCGGTCAGACAAGGCGAGGCGTTTGGCATCTACCTGCTTGAAGCAATGGCATCAGGCATTCCGGTGGTGCAACCCGCCCTGGGTGCCTTCCCTGAAATCATCGCTCTCTCTGGCGGCGGAGAGACCTTTGAACCCAACCGGCCCAAGGAGCTGTCGAGGAAATTATCTGACCTGCTAGCCAATCCGAAAAGAATGGATGAACTGAGCCGCAAGGCCCACCAGGGTGTCGGGGTGCATTTCGATATCTTTGTACAGTCGGCCCGAAACATTGAGGTTTATAAAAAACTTAAAGAGAGGAGCCTGAATGCTGCTTCAACTTGATAACATTTCGAAAAGCTACCCGGGAGGACGGCCAGGAATGGTCAGAAAGGTGATCTCATCCCTTACATGGAGCCTTGAGGCCGGAGCAGCGGTGGCCATCACCGGTCGCTCAGGTTCGGGCAAGTCAACCCTGCTCAACCTGATCGGAACGCTCGACCGGCCGGATCAGGGAACCATCCGGTTCAAGGGGGTTGACCTCTCAGGAATGTCGGCCCGGGAACTCGGGTTTTTCAGGAACCGTTCAATCGGCTTCGTTTTTCAGATGCACCACCTGCTGCCTCAGCTGACCGTTATTGAGAACGTACTGGTACCCACCCTGGCCATAAAGCCCCACAGATCAACGAAAGATGAGCTTCTGAGGGCCGAATACCTGCTGAAGGAGGTTGACCTGTGGGACCTGAAGGACCAGCACCCGGGCCGGCTGTCGGGTGGTGAATGTCAGCGGGTGGCCGTGGTGCGGGCCCTGATAAACAAACCGGATCTGCTGCTGGCCGATGAACCCACCGGGGCCCTGGATGAAGAGAGCGCCCTGAACCTGATCCGCTTGCTGAAAGAGCTGCAGCAGAAAGAATCCTTCACACTCATTATGGTGAGCCATGCCGCGGAAATGGTCTCGAAAATGGACCGCAGCTACCAGCTGAAGCAGGGAACCCTGATTGAACCTGCATCCTGATGATGAGACTGTTTCACATACCGGTCAGAAGTTTCGTCTTTTACCTGCGCAAGAACATTGCCCTGCTTCTGGGTGTTGCCATTGGTACCGCCGTGATTGCCGGGGCCCTGGTGGTGGGCGATTCGGTGAAGTACAGCCTGAACCATACGGTTGCGCTGCGTCTGGGTGAGGTGAGCCACAGCCTTACCGCAGGCGACCGTTTTTTTACCCGGGATCTTGCCGGTCGCTATGCCGGGGCTCTGAAAACCGAAGTGGCCCCGGTCATGATCCTCAACGGCATGGCGGTGGCCGACGGCGGAGCCCTCCGCGTCGATAAGGTGCAGATCGTCGGGGTAACTCCACAGCTTGAAACAGTGACCGGATTCAGAACCGGTCTTGACTCTCTTCGTCGGAGTGAGGTGTTGCTCAGTGAAAACCTGGCCGCGCGACTCAACCTGCAGGCGGGAGATCCTGTCCTGTTGCGCATGACGAAGGCCAGCCTTATTCCGCTGAACGCTCCCTTTGTTTCAGACGAAGGCACCAGCGTTCCGATGAGGCTGACCGTCAAGGGTGTCATTGGTGCCGAAACGATGGGCCGGTTCGATTTGAGGCAGTCGCAGACTGCTCCCTTCAATGCCTTCGTGAATCTCGATGACCTCAACCGGGCCATGGAAACCCGGGGACTGGTAAATACGATGCTGTGGGATGAGAGAAAAGGGGACCCCCATGCTGACCTGAGTAAAGTGTTAAAGAGTACCTGGGGGCTTGGGGATCTGGGATTGGGGATTAGGGAATTGGCGACTGCAACCCGGGAAAATGGGGGTGGTTATTGGATTGAGTTATCCTCTGACAGGGTTTTCATGGAAGACACCCTCAGAAAGGTTTGTGAGCAA
>CAYGOU010000259.1:0-4190 GCA_964351455.1 uncultured Porphyromonadaceae bacterium | reverse complement strand
TTGATGATCTGAAGCACCTTATTCAGGTAGTGTTCACTGCCTTCGACGAAAATGGGAAGATAGCCATGTTTCAGGTAGCTGGCGAAGGCTGGCAATGGGTGCAGATGTTGGAGAACACGACGGGCAATATCCGGATGGTGATTTTTAATATCAGTCAGCGTGTAAGGATCGAAATGGTGGGGAGTTGTCCAGTTCAGGTATTCCCTGAATGAGAGTCCGGGCAGGTCATAGACCAACACCCTTCTGCTCAGGTCGGCCTTACCCCGGTATACTTCAAGTGCCGAAGAGGCGGTAAAGACCACCTGCATTTGGGGGAATCCATCGTATATGTTTTTAAGTTCAGCCGACCAGTTTTGATATTTATGGACCTCATCAATGAAGATCCATTGGCCGTTCATTTTGCTCCACTCTCCTGCTGTTTCAAACAGCGAATGGGTGTAGAACCATGGATGATCGGCGGTGACGTACAATGCTTCGGCCGGAGCTCCGAGATAGAACTTCAGGTGCTGGAGCATAAGGGTTGTTTTTCCGGCCCCGCGGGATCCTTTAATGGCGATCATGCGCTGGCTCCAGTCGATTTTTTGATGTAGATAACGCCGGTGATTGTTGGTAACCGCACTGAGGATGTTCTGTTGAAAATCAAAAAGCGCTTGCATGAATTGTAGGATTAACATGACAAAATTAGTAAAATAATGTCAAGTGGAGATGACAAAATTGTTAATCTTCAGATTGTAGTCTATGGCGGTGAACAGGTTCAGCTAAGAAGAGATGGCTCACAAGGCTCGCTAAGGAGTTCGCCTTTCCGGCTCCCGGCTTGCATATTTCACCCAATTGGTCTATTTTCGCAAATAACTTTAGATTATCATGCGATATTAAAGTATAACTTTGGATTATCATGTATTTGCGAGAACAAACTTTTCGGGGAATCGATCATGAGAGTGCCTTTTTCTGGGGGGCGCGACAAACGGGTAAAAGTACCCTTCTGAAGTCGCTATATCCTGATGCCCTCTATTTCGATCTGCTGCTTACCTCTGAATATGAACGTTTTTTGCGCAATCCGGGCCTGATTCGTGAGATTGTGATGACGAGGAATCCGGGTGCACTGATCATTGTGGATGAGATTCAGCGGATTCCGGATCTTTTGAATGAGATTCAATGGTTAATCGTCAACCGCAACGACAGGTTCATCCTTAGCGGGTCAAGTCCAAGAAAAATAGTACGCGCCGGCGGTAATCTGCTGGGAGGAAGGGCCATCAGATATGAATTGTATCCTTTGATATATCGCGAAATACCCGATTTCGACCTGATGAAGGCATTAAACGGAGGGTTGTTGCCAAGACACTATCTGTCAAAGAATCCCAAAAAACTGTTGTCGGGATATCTGGGCAGTTACCTTCGTGATGAAATCATGGCAGAAGCCAGAATCCGCAATGTTGCTTCGTTTTCTCGGTTTCTTGAGATGGCGGCTCTTACCAACGGCGAAATTGTTAACTACACCAACATTGCCTCGGATTGCGGGGTAAGTGCTCCGACCGTCAAGGAGTATTTTCAAATACTCGAGGATACCATGATCGGACGCTTTCTTCCTTCATTTCAGAAAAAGCCCAAGAGACGTGTGATTCTTGCACCAAAGTTCTATCTGTTTGATGTCGGGATTACCAATTACCTGGTGAAGCGGGGAAACATTGAATCTGGCAGCGAAGCATTTGGAAAGGCATTTGAGCATTTTATTTATCAGGAGATCATCGCTCATAGCCATTATTCCGATCTGAATTATCCCATAAGCTTTTGGAGAACAACCTCCCAGATGGAGGTTGACTTTATTTTAGGTGATCATGAAGTAGCCGTTGAAGTCAAATCAACCCAATCGGCCAAACCAAAGCACCTTTCAGGATTGAAAAGTTTTGCCGGGGAGTATTCGGTTAAAAAACAGATCCTGGTTACCAACGACGATTATCCCAGACAAGTTGATGGTATCACCGTACTACCCTGGAAGGAGTTTTTAGAACGACTGTGGGGCGGGGGGGTTATTGAATGACTCGCCCAGAGGGCTCGTAATTGGGTGCGTACAGTGTTTCATCGCGGTCACTTGGTCACCCGGTCACTCGGTCAATACAAAAACCCCAACAACCACATCGGGATGCGTTGTCCGAACCCGGCTTCTGTGTTACAAGGGCCAGCAGGTAGTCGGGGAGGTGGTTTACCTGTTGGTTGCCTTTTTTGACACCTCTTTCAAAGTCCTTACCGCTTCATTTCCCGTATCCGCTCCATGCCGATCGGGGTCCGCATCTCCGGGGCGCTGCGGCCGCTGGCTTTGAGGTGTTGAAGCAACTCCTGAAGCTCAATACGTTTTTCGGCCTCTGCAAAATAGAGGTTGGTTGTTTCGCCGGGATCGGTCGCAAGATTGTATAACTGACCGGGGGCATCGGGAGCGGTTTCGGGCAGCTTGTAGGGCAGCAGAAAACCATCCTCATAGTTGTTCCCACCAGATCCCGTATGATCCAGGTATTTCCAATCGCCCTGGCGTAACTGGAACTGTCCGCGGAAACTCTGGGTCAGCATGTGTGGCCTGATCGGCTGGCCTTCATCCCGGATCCCCAGCATGGCCGGCAGCATATCATAGCTGTCGCGGGCATCCTCCTTACTGAGCTCATAGCCGGCGATCGAGGCCAGGGTGGCGAAAATATCCGTCGTATTCATCATCTGTCGTGATACGGTTCCCGCAGCAAAAACTCCCGGCCATCGGGCGATGAACGGCACCCGGTGCCCCCCCTCCCAGCCATCCCGCTTCATGCCCCTCCAGCCACCCGAAGGATCGTGGTTGTGGTCTTCGCGCATCCAGCCTACATGAACCGTTTCGGCTCCATTGTCGGCGTTGAACATGATGATGGTATTGTCGTCTATCCCCAACTCCCGGATATAATCCATCACCTGACCAACCAGCGCATCCAGCTCGGCGACGAAATCACCGCGGGGACCGGCATCCGTTACCCCGATATACTCCTCAGCAGGAATCACAGGCGCATGGGCTATTTGGGTTGACAGTACCGCGAAAAAGGGTTTGTCGGGAGCCTTCTTGCGGTGATCCCCGATGAAACTCCGGGTTTTTTCCCAAAACATCCTGTCCGTCGCGATAAAGGTGTATCCCGGCGCCATCCATCCCTCGTCGTTATCCCAGCGCCATTTGCCGCCCGGATTGGGCAGGTTTGCACTCAGATGCCTTTCACTCGCCGGAACCGGCACCATGCCGTTCTCAATGTAAACATAGAGCGGATCGGTGGTCGGACAGTTCGGCGTGATGAACGACTCGTCGAAACCGCGGGCATTCGGACCGTCGATCAGCGGAGTGCTTTTCTCATAATCGATGAGCAGGGAGTTCGCAAATCCATTGCCCAACACCTTGTTGTCTTTATCGTACCAGGTGAGTCCCACATGCCACTTCCCAAATACGCCCGTCCTGTATCCCTTTGTTTTCAGCATTTCCGCTATAGTGAGCGTTCCGGGCTTCAGATAACTCGGTCCTCCCGGTCCCTCAAAAGCTCCCCCACCGCCTCCTGTTGAACGAAAGATCTGCTGACCTGAGTACAATCCGTAACGTGATGGCGATGAGATGGTTGAAGGACTATGCGAATCAGAGAACAAAACTCCCTCCCGGGCCATTTTATCTATATGGGGAGTCTGGTAGGCCGATTTTGGATTGTAGCACGAGAGATCACCGTATCCGAGATCATCCGCGTAGATGATGATGATGTTCGGCAGTTCCTGCGCCAGCGAACGGATGATGCCCGTCGACAGAAAGAGGGCCAGGAAGAGGATGCAAAGGAGCAGTTTTGACTTTTTCATATTCTACCCTAAAGGTAAGGATCCTGAAAGGGGTTTTCAGCCACATATTGGCCAATTTGTGCACCAAATTGCCATCCACCCGGTCAGACAGTGGCCCGCCAGGGGAGCGGAAACGGTGAGACCGGCGCTCGTTGGTAACCGCACTGAGGATGCTCTGCTGAAAATCAAAAAGCGCATCCTCTTCAAGAATATTAACGGCAAAAAAATACCGCCTCCGTTTCCGGAGACGGTATACCAAGCCTAACCTAACCTAACCTAACCTTCTGCTTTTCCTAAAACCTGTATCCTATTGAAAGTCCGAAACCTACATGTTTTACCGATGCCTTATCGTTTATAAACCACGCGTT
>CAYGOU010000258.1:0-4254 GCA_964351455.1 uncultured Porphyromonadaceae bacterium | reverse complement strand
GTCCGCTTCTGCGCAAGATTATGAAGGATTATTATAAGGAGATTAAGCAGAGAAGCTCATGAGGCGGGTCCGGTACGCTCTTTTTTTGGGGGTGATTTCTTTGCTGCTTGTTCTGTCAGGCTGCCACCCCTCCTCCAGAATTGAAAGGCAGCTCAGAACCATCCGTTTTTCTGGTTATGAGTGGATCGTGAAATCAAGCACTGAAAGAGTAGGGCCCGGTCCTAATCTCTTCTCCGATGACAATGTGTGGGTGGATGATAATGGGTGGCTGCACCTGAAGGTTTCAAACAAGAACGGACAATGGAGCTGCGCTGAGGTGATTTCGAGCCGAAGGTTTGGTTACGGAACCTATGTTTTTAAGTTGGCCTCCAGGGTTGATCATCTTGACCCTAATATTGTGGCTGGTCTTTTTACCTGGCATCCTGGAAGATCGCTTCACAACCGCGAGCTTGATATTGAATTCAGCCGCTGGGGTAAATCCGCCGGACCCAACGTTGTTTATGTGGTACAACCTGCAGAACAGCATGGTCACAAACATGAATTCAACTTAGTTCAAAGGGATCTTCATACCACCCATATCATTCGCTGGTCTCGCCGCGAGATTTCTTTCAGCAGCTACGAGGGGTATTCAACAGGAATCCCGTCAGGACCTGCTATTCAGTCGTGGACCTACAGGGGCGTTTTTAAACCCCGTCCGAGAAACATCCAGGCCCGGATAAACCTTTGGCTGTTCGGCGGCCGTACACCGGTTTTTCCTCATGAAACCGAGCTGCTGATTAGGGAGTTTGCCTATATTCCTTACTGAGGTCTTAGGAAAAGTTAGGTTTAGCATTATTTTTGCATTAATATAGACTAACCTTTATATTGGGGATATGATGAGTCGGATCAAGGGATGGTGTGCACGGATGAAGCGGTTGAATAAAACTAGGCTCATTGGGCTGATTGTTTTTATTGTTTATTCATGGACCGGATTGACTGCCCAGGTGGTCATAAACGAATTTGTTGCTGACAATTTCAGCGGAATGACCGATCCTCTTTTTCGGAAGAATGGTGACTGGATCGAATTGTATAACACAGGTGCAAATCCCATTACACTATCCGGAATGTATCTGAGCGATGATCCATTACTATTGACCAAATGGATCATCCCTTCTGGCGTAACCATAGCTTCCAGGGGATATCTGGTCATTTGGGCAGATAACGGCAATACAGGACTTCACACCAATTTCAGGCTTAACCGGTCGGGAGAATTCATTGCGCTAACCACTCCGGTGGGATTGGTTCTTGATTCATTGACCTTTCCCCCTCAATACCAGGATGTATCCTACGGCAGGTCGCCCGACGGAGCAAACAACTGGATCTATTTCAGCACCCCGACTCCTGCGGAGGCCAACGGTTCAGGAGGCGGAAGCCAGATAACCCCACCACCACTTTTTTCCCATTCAAGGGGATTTTACACTGGCAACCTGCAGTTGACCATAACACCCGTTGATGACACCCATGAAATCCGCTACACTACGGATGGCTCAGAACCAACAGGAATTTCAACCAGGGTCAATGGTCCGCTTACCCTGAGTCAGACCACTGTTTTAAAAGTCAGGCAATTCAAATCTGGCCAACTTCCTTCGCCTTTGGTCACCCAGACCTATCTGATCAATGAGCCTACTACTCTTCCTGTTTTTTCCGTGTCAACGGATCCCCCAAACCTATGGGACGAAAACACCGGAATTTATGTCAAAGGTCCTAATTACGTCTGGGGGTGGGGCAATGGTAATTTCTGGCAGGATTGGGAAAAGGAGGCCTTTGTTGAGATATTTGAATCAGACCGGAGACTTATTCTTAAACAGGATGTGGGGCTCAGGATAACCGGAGCGCTGACCAGAACCGCCAGCCAGAAATCACTTCGCCTTACGGCAAGGGGAAGATATGGAGAACCCAAGCTGGATTACAGGTTCTTCAAGGATAAACCCATTAACGCCTTTAATGATATTGTGTTGAGGAGTTCAGGGAACGACTGGGCCTTTACCATGATGGCGGATGGCCTGATGCAAACCATCGTTGCCGGTCAAATGGACATTGACTACCAGGCTTACCGGCCAGCAATCGTTTTTCTTAACGGAGTGTACTGGGGAATACACAACATTCGTGAAAAAGTCGGTGATGATTACATCGAGGAAAACCACGGCTTTGACAGGAACAACCTTGACCTGATATCACAGATGGAGGATGTTAGGGAAGGGGATATGACCCGTTACCAGGAACTGCTGGATCATGTCAATTCAAAGGACATGACCCTGGATGTTAATTACCAGTATGTGGTACAGAGGGTTGACATACAGGAGTATATAAACTACAACGTTACCCAAATCTTTTATGCCAATCACGATTGGCCCGCCGGGAATATCAAGTTCTGGAAACCGAAAATTGATAATGGCAAATGGCGATGGATTCTGTTTGACACAGACCTTGCGTTTTTATATCCTTGGCTTAATACCCTCCAGTGGGCAACTCTAGAAAACCCGCCAGATTACCCGGGATCAACCGATCTTTTTAAGGGGCTTATGAAAAACCCAAGATTCAGCTCAAGGTTCCTTTCAACTTTTCTCTCGCATCTTAATTCAACATTTGACCTCGATCGCGTTATTGAGATCATCGACAGTTTGCAAGAATCTATAAAGCCTGAAATCAACAGGCATATCGGCAGATGGAAGGGGTATCACGGTTGGACGCATGTTGGCGTAAATGGATATGTTGAAACCGGTTGGCTGGATAATTACAATCAATGGCTCGCCAATGTTGATCGGTTCAGGCGATTTGCCGACCGGAGAAAACCATTCGTTTTGGATTTTCTAAAGGAGTATTATGACTTAGATCAAGCGGTTGACCTCCGTTTGTCAATAGACCCTCCCGGATCTGGTCGGATTTCAGTGGATAATCATTTAATCGTTACAAAAACTCAACATGCCACCTATTTCTCGGATCAGGATATTCATATTAAGGCAATTCCAGCGGTCGGGTATCGATTCAAAGAGTTCCTTGTGAATGAGAACCCACTTAAGGTCAATGATACAATTACCTTGATTGACCGGAATGCAAAATGGTTTTATAACGATTCAGGTTTGTATCCCGGAAATGCATGGAGCAGTTTGAATTATGAGGATTCCGGATGGATCCAGGGTTGTGGCATTCTGGGCTACAATGACCCTGACATTTGTACCGTGATTTCCTTTGGTGATGACCCCAAGAACAAGCATATTACCTATTACTTCAGGAGGAAGTTTTCGATCTATTCAAAAGACCAGTGGTCTGATTTACTGATAGATCTCATCAGAGACGATGGTGCTATTGTATATCTTAATGGCCAGGAGATTATTAGGGAAAATATGCCACCCGTGAGTGATCATAATACCTTCGCAATCAGAGGTATTGACCTTGAAGAAGAGACAACCCCAGTGTCGTTTCAGATTCCTTCGACCCATCTCCGAAGTGGCGAAAATGTTTTGGCCGTTGAGGTTCATCAAGTCGATCGTGGAAGCTCCGATTTGCTCTTCGACCTATCCATTAAAGGAGTAGTGAGTTGGGAGCAGCCGATAATTGTGACTGTGTCAGAACCATCCTTTATACGGAAATTCCAGGGACCCATGGAAGTTATTGCCAGTTTTATTGATGGAGCTGACATTCCAGATGTGAAGATCAATGAGGTAATGGCGGATAATTATAATTTTTTCCCTGACCGCCTTGGCGCCTTTTCTGATTGGATTGAGATTTACAACCCGGGTGATCATGAGGTTGATATTGGAGGAATGTATATTACCGACAATCCGGGAAACCCGGGAAAATGGAGAATTCCGGAAAGCAATCCATCAGCAACAACCATTCAGCCTAAAGGGTTTCTCTTGCTGTATGCAGATGAAAAGACATTTCTTGGTCCCGATCATATTGGTTTCAAATTGACTTCGCAGGGTGAAATGGTAGGTCTCTCAGTCAGCACCGGGGGTCAGTTCCGTTGGATCGATTCATTGCACTTCCCCGGGCTTGGCCAAAATATTTCGCTTGGAAGGTATCCTGATGGAGCAAACAGTTGGTCTGTTTTTGAATTAACCCCAACTCCGGGATCCAGAAATGAGATTTATGATCCCAGACCGGAAGATCCGGTTTTTATCCTATCTCAGAATTTCCCAAATCCATTCAATGACAATACCATTGTAGACCTCAAGGTAAACAAAGAGAGCTGGTTCTTGATCATGATTAGGG
>CAYGOU010000257.1:0-4308 GCA_964351455.1 uncultured Porphyromonadaceae bacterium | reverse complement strand
TGTTTCTTGCCCTTCAGATGGAGAATTCAGAGCAGGTTAGCCGCTTCTTTAGCCATGCCCTGGATGAAGGAATCCTTTTTGACTATTTTCTTTTCTGCAATGATGCAGTTCGGGTGGCACCTCCATTGATCATCGACCAACGTGAGGCAGATGATCTGGCAGTCAGAATACTCAGAGCGCTTGACCGCACAGCCTGACCCCCCTACCTGACTTCAAAATCCAGCAAAAGATTTCCATCCAGAAATCCCTGGAGCCTGTCTCCCTGGGCAACCGGACCCACTCCGGCTGGAGTCCCGGTAAAGAGGAGATCCCCCATCTGGAGGGTGAAGAATTTTGAGATCCAGGCGATGAGCTTGTCAATGCCAAAGATCATTTCAGCTGTATTGCCCTCCTGCACCCAGTTACCGTTGAGCTTAAGTCCAAAATCCAGCCGTTGAAGATCGCTGAACTGTTCAACCGGAACGAAGGTTCCGATCGGAGCCGAACCATCAAACCCCTTTGAGATCTCCCAAGGAAAGCCATTGGATTTTAGCCTGCTCTGAAGATCGCGGGCGGTGAAATCCACTCCTACCGTAACCATGTCATAATAACGATGGGCAAATTCCTCCCGGATACTCTTACCTCCCTTGCAAATCCTCACAACCACTTCAATCTCATGATGTATCTCCGATGAGAAATCGGGAATAAAAAAGGGTTTATTGTCCTTGAGGATGGCAGTTTCAGGTTTCATGAAAATCACAGGATCTGCAGGAACCGGATTGTTGAGTTCCCTGGCGTGTTCGGCATAATTTCTGCCCACGGCGAAAAGCTTCATGGATCAGGATTTCCTGAGACGAACATAAACCCTGGTAATCACCCGCTTGGTATACTCCGGAAAATCACCATGCATCATCCAGTTATAATACTGAGGCTCCTTGCTGAAAACATCCAGCACTTTAAGTCCTTTGTATTTTCCAAAGTTAAACACCTCTTCACCCTGGTCGTTGAAAATGATTCGGCCGGCAAAATCTGCATAACGGTTTGAATCACCCATAGCCGACAGTCCTTCAACCGAGGCATCAAGCTGTGGGTACCTTGACAGCTGTGCCTGCAGTATCTCCCAGGTTGCAGAAACATCGGCAAGGGCAGAATGGGCATTTTCAAGCTCCTTGTTGCAATAGAATTTATAGGCCGCGGCCAGGTTTCTGGGTTCCATCCTGAAGAATATCACCTGAACATCGACAAAGTTCATTCGCTTTAGGTCAATCTCAACTTCGGCCCGTGAAAACTCCTCTGCCAGCATGGGAATGTCAAACTTATCAGAGTTGTAGCCACCGATATCAGATCCCCTCATGAACGAGGCCACCTGGCCGGCGATGTCCTTAAAGGATGGCTTATCTGCCACATCTGCATCGGTGATTCCATGAATATCAGCGGCAGCCTTGGGAATAGGAATGGTGGGATTAACCCGATACACCAGGTTTTCCTGCGATCCATCCGGAAAGGCTTTTAGCATGGCGATCTCTACAATACGGTCGGTTCCGGTATTCAGTCCGGTTGACTCAATATCGAAGAATACGATTGGACGTTTGAGTGTGAGCCTCATGCATTGATCATCATCGGCATGAGCAACATCAGGAGGTTCTCGTCCTCATTCTCCACCTCCCTGGGCAGTACAATGCCTGCTCTGGTAGGGTCAGCCAGTTCAAGCGATACTTCATCGGACCCAATGTTATTTAGGATCTCAATGAGAAAAACCGATTTGAACCCAATCTCCATCTCATCGCCACCATACTGGCAATTGAGGTTTTCAACCGCAGAAATGGAGTAGTCAATATCCTGGGCTGAAATAATCAGCTGGTTTGCCTTGAGATGCAATTTGATCAGATTGCTGGCCTGATTTGAGAAGACAGACACCCTTCTAAGGGTATTGAGAAAGCCGATCCGGTCGATGGCAAGTTTATTGGGATTGTTCTTTGGTATAACAGCTTCATAAGCAGGGTAATTCCCTTCAACGAGCCTGCAAATGAGTTTGTAATCCGAAAGGGTGAATACAGCGTTCTTTTCGTCAAAAGCCAATTGCACCTCACGCTCTTCGCGGGGAAGAATATTTTTCAGGAGATTGGCCGGCTTCTTTGGCAGGATGAAGGATGCATCCTTATCAGAACGGGTGTCACTTCTGGAATACCTCACCAGTTTATGAGCATCCGAGGAAACAAAGGTAACCTTGTCGGTGCGCATTTCAACCAGAATCCCGTTCATAACTGGCCTTAGCTCATCATCCGCGGTTGCAAAAAGGGTGCGGTTGATTCCCTTGAGCAGGGTCTCAGCCGGAAAGGAAATCTCGTGAACTCGCTCCTCCTTCAGGGCTGGAAGCTGCGGGAAGTCAATGGCAGGTTTTCCAACAATGCTGTACTTTCCATTCTCCGATATCAGGTCTATACCGAGCGTGTCAGGGTTGATGTCAAAGGTAAGGGGCTGCTCGGGAAACTCCTTCAGGGTATCGGTAAGTATCCTTGCCTGGATGGCGACTGCTCCGTCACCACTGGCGTTCTCAATACGCATGGAGGTGATCATCGTGGTCTCAAGATCAGACGCAGTGATAACCAACTGTGTTCCTTGTAGTTGAAAAAGGAAATTATCTAGAATTGGCAGGGTGTTCTTGGTACTGATCACCCTGCTGATCGACTGCAGGTGGCTGAGCAGGTCGGTACTGGATACAATGAATTTCATAAGGCTGCTGTTTATGAGTCTTTTAAGGCTATTGATTCTATCAAAAGTAACAATTTTGAACGGATCATAAGTTTGCCCCAGAGCATTTTATGAACATTTTTATGCTCATTGGGCGAACGGAATGAATTCACTGAAATCCCTGAACATCTTCTGGTAGGTATAGTACTGGATCACTACCCAGTCTTTCCGGTTGACCCACGCATACATCCGTTCATCATCCCAAACAAGTGGTTCTCCCTCCATGTTTAGCTTGCCGTTGGCATATCGACGGTGAGCCTCAATCTGCAAGGTCGATCCCTTGGTGCTGCTGACCCGTAGGGTGCGCATCGGAACCGCAGCCTCCAAAGAATCTTTGCGAGCCTGGGGTAAAGAATCAACCCAGAACTCGTAGCCAAATCTTTCAAAATGGCTCAGAAAAAAATTAACCCCTACGGTATCAAGCAGAGAAGGGCGGTTTCCGGTGGAGTGCTGAAACAGGTCCAGCTTTCCGGAGGGATCTTTTTCAATGACAAATGACTCCTGAGGGTTGATATTATTAAGAACCTCTATCCTGCTCAGTTCGTTAAAGTTTGATTTAAAAAGGGTTTGAGAACGCCACTCCGCCTCATTGGTAAAAAAGCGGGTCGACAGGTATCCTACGAACCCGGGAAGGTGCACAACAAAGGGAGCTGACGACCCTTCGAGCATCATGTAGGTGCCCATCTGATCCTGGGTGGGCCCCCCCACATAGATCGTGCGGATCAGCTTGTTCTTGTTATATACCTCAACCTTGGTATTGCGGGTGGCCAGCATGGTTACCACATTGTTGAAGGCTGCCTGGTTAACCGGTGATTTTACTCTGATCCTGTTGAGGGTTTTCAGCAGGATGTCAATGGCCTCTTCACGAGCAACATGGGTTCCATTAACCAGCCAATGGTCTCCGTTCCGTGTCAAGGTGACCTGTTCGAAGTCTTTTCTTACCATAAAAATCCGGTCGACAGATGCAGTATCCTGAACTGCAAAATCCCGAAGCTCCTTTTTGATGGTGCCCCTGTTGTTCTTTAGGGCAAAAATCGCAGCAATCGCACCCAGAACCAGGATGAGAATCAAAATCAGATGGGTTCTTTTCATATCACTCTTTTACTGTATTTTCTCTTTCTGATAAAGAGGTAGACGAGTCCTCCCGAAATAACCAGAAGCACCGGCAACAGCAAATTGATCATCTGCCATTGGAAGCGCTCCTCGGTCAGACGGGCAAAATCCATAAGTCGTATCTTGACTTCGCGATTTCTAAGTCCCATTACCCCCTGATCATCCATAAGATAGTTTATGCAATTAAGCAGAAAATCCATGTTGCCATAACGAATGTTGGCGTTAAAGGGATCAGCGCCGAGGGGTGCCCAGAACACCTGCCCATCCCGCCTCCTCACCACATTCTTGCCCACCTCACCGTCGGATATCACAATCATCCGGGTTGGCTCGTTGCTTTTCTCATAAACCTTAAACAGCTCATTTTGCAGCAAATCCGCCGGTAGCCGGTTTTGGTAATGTGAGGTAAAACTACCCTCCAGCAGCACAGCCACCGGTAAATTAGCAAGTGGAAAGCGGGACGGATCT
>CAYGOU010000256.1:0-4313 GCA_964351455.1 uncultured Porphyromonadaceae bacterium | reverse complement strand
TACTAGCATTACTAATCGGGGTTATTCAAAGCTTTGCCTTGGATAGCTACGCACAGTTGACCAAGTTGAATCTTCAGATCAAAAACAGTAGTATCAAAGAGATACTGAATGAAGTGGAAGAAAAGTCTGAATTTTATTTTCTGTACAACAGTAAACTTGTTGATGTAGAAAAGAAAGCGTCTGTTTCTGGAACCGACCTAACCATTACAGATGTGTTGAATTTGCTTTTTACAGAAAGCAATGTTACCTATAACATTGTTGACCGGCAGGTCGTACTGTCGGTGAACGAAATGCCAGCTGCCGCACCAGCAGCCCAGCAGCAGAATACGGTTACGGGAAGAGTTACCGATTACTCAGGAATGGGTTTGCCGGGCGCTACTGTTCTCGTAAAAGGTACCACCATTGGTACCATTACTGATCCTAACGGAAACTATTCACTTTCCAATGTTACACCACAGTCAGTCCTGGCTTTTACTTTCGTAGGAATGATATCGCAGGAGGTAATAGTAGGGAACCAGCGGATAATCAATATAACCATGCAGGAGGAAACCATTGGCATTGAAGAAATAGTTGCTATTGGTTACGGTACCCTGAAAAGGCGAGAGGTCACTTCCTCTGTGGAAACAATTCGTGAAGAAGATTTCAACGCAGGGGGTACACTCAACCCGTTGGACCTTATCCAGGGTAAAGTCGCCGGTCTGAACATCACCCGCACCCAGGGCAGTAACCCAAACGCTGGTGTCAGCATTCAGCTCAGGGGGGTTACCTCACTCACAGGAACCCGTACACCGCTGATCGTTGTGGACGGTATTCCGGGTGGAAACCTCGACCTCATTCAGCAGGACGACATTGAGTCATTTAACGTACTTAAGGACGGATCAGCTGCCGCTATTTACGGAACCCGAGGTAATGCAGGTGTAATCCTTATCACTACTAAAAAAGGCAGGGCTGGTACTCCCCAGTTTGATTACAATACCTATTTTCAGCGTGAGTTTGTGGATTCAAAACCTGACTATTTGACTGCAACCGACTTCCGTGACCTGATCAGCAAAGGATTGATAAATGCCAACCAGGACTTCGGAGCAAGTACCGATCTCTATGATGAGTTGATCGATAAGAATAATCTTAGCCAGTATCACAACTTCGCTGCATCTGGAGGTTCTGCCAATACCAACTACAGGGCGTCTATTTATTACAATGAAGCCAAAGGTATCGCCAAGGAAAACTACAGGGATCAATTCGGGGGCAGGATAAACATTAACCAGAAAGGATTGCAGGACAGGCTGTCACTACAGTTGAACGTGGCTTCCAACTTCAACCTGGCGAACCTACTGGGTGGCAGTGACGGTGATTTTGAACAGGCTATCCAACGAAATCCCACAGCCTCGCTGTATAACCCGGACGGAACCTTCATGGAAACCATGGCCTTTAACAATTATAACCCACTTTCGAGGTTAGCTCACCGCATTAACGAACGCAATCAGCAGACATTCTCCAGCGACATCAGAATGCAGCTGCAGATTATCAATGGGCTTTCCGCCTCAGCATTTGGCTCTTATGTCAGGAACCAAAACATTGACCGGAACTACCGTTCAACTAAGGACTGGGATCAGCGGGTCGGAACTACATTCCAGGGAATGGCTTTTGCTTCCAAGTCCAATTCTCTGAGCTGGACCCAAACATTTGAATCTACGATCGACTATTTTACCACTATTGCCGAAATCCATGCCATAACTGCACTGGCTGGTTACAGCTACCAGTATTCGGCATTTGAAAGTTTCAACGTGAACAACAATGGTTTCACAACCGATGGTTTCCTCGACTGGAACCTCGGAGCAGGCACAGCCATTCAAAACACTTTGCTGCCCAGACCGGGTATGGGTAGTTCAAAAGAAGACAATACCCTTGTCGCTTTCTTCGGAAGGGTAAACTATTCCTTAATGGAGAAGTATTTCGTGCAGGCTATCTTCCGGCATGAAGGTTCTTCCAGGTTTGGAGCCAATTATAAATGGGGTAATTTCCCAGCTATATCTGCAGGTTGGTCCATTAGCGAAGAAGATTTCATCAATAACATTGCCTTTATTGATGAACTTAAAATCCGTGTTGGTTATGGCGTAACAGGAAACCAGGGCATTCCAAACTATCAGTCGCTGACCACTCTGGCAACTGGAGGTGTGTATCCTCAGTTTGGTGTCTATCACCAAACATTTGGTGCGGCGCGTAACCCTAACCCCAACCTCCGTTGGGAACAGAAAGCCGAGATCAACGTAGGGGTTGACTTTGCCGTTCTTAACAATAGAATCAGCGGCTCTGTAGATGTGTACAACCGTACCACCAAAGACCTGCTGCACAACTACAGCGCCCAACAGCCGCCATTCGTGCGCGCTACGCTTTATACCAACGTTGGCTCCATCCAGAACCATGGGGTAGAACTGCAACTTTCAGCGCTTGCATATAAAAACAATAATTTCAGCTGGAATATCAATTTCAGCGGAAACTCACAGTTCAATAAACTCACCAAGCTGTCGAGCGATGTGTTCAGAGCCAACTGGCTCGAATTCGCCGGTCTGCCATCACCGGGTAACCTCGGTCCCGCAATCCGCTTGGAAGAAGGAGGTGCAGTAGGTAACTTTTATGGCAAACGGTTTGCCCAATTCGATGAAAACGGTAAATGGTTATTCTATAAGGCTGACGGTACAACCGGTTTAGCCGGTCAGATTACCCCCGACGACCTCACTATAATTGGCAATGGGGTACCAAACTACCATGCATCCCTGGGAAACAGGTTTACTTACAAAAATTTTGACCTGACAGTTCTGTTCAGGGGAAAATTTGCTTTCGACATCCTGAATACCAAAGAAATGTACTTCGGAAACAAGAAATGGTTACCCAACAACCTGCTCAGGAGCGCCATCACCACCCACGATAAACTGAATGACGATCCGCAGTTTTCCGATTATTATATTGAGAAAGGCGATTTCGTGAAGCTGGATAACCTTACTCTGGGGTATAACATCAAACTCAGGACCTCTTACATCCGCAGCATGAGGATGTATGTGACAGGACGTGACATCCTCACATTCACTGGCTACAGTGGTATTGATCCAGAGCTGCAGGATACCGGCTTTGAACCCGGTATTGACTCCAGGGGCTTTTACCCCCGCACCCAATCGTGGACAATTGGATTGAATGTCGGATTCTAAAAATGTAACTATTATGAAAAAATACTTAAAAAAACTAATGTTGATAGCCGCTGTAATTAGTGTCAGCGGAATTAATTCTTGTACCGATCTTGAAGAAAATGTCTATAGTCAGCTTACTGCCGATAACTTCTATAATAACAGGGTTGAAGTTCTGCAAGCTGCACTCAGGCCATTTACCCACATGCAGGCATGGCTTGCGCCTACGGGTCAAAGCGGATACTACTACCATGCTGAATTGTCAGCCGACCAGGTGGCATGGCCGCAGAAAGGCCGTCATGGATACGACGGTGGTGACCACTTCCGGCAGCACTACCACACCTGGACCGCAAACGAAAGCCGTATGCGCTCAGCCTGGGACCTTATGTGGACGGGAGTCGGGTTTATTAATTCAGCCCTGAAGGACCTAGAAAAGGTTGATTACGTCAAGCTGGGAATTCCGGATGCTGAGATGACCTCAATCATTGCAGAGCTTAGGGTTCTGAGAGCGTTCCACTATATGAAAATTATGGAATTGTGGGGGAATGTACCTATTGTCACCACCGTGGGTGAACCGCTCAACCCGCCTACCCGGTCACGCGCCGAAGTGTTTGAATTCTGCAAAACAGAACTGGAAGCCAATGTTCCCAAACTGTTGCCCTACTCTACTGCACTGGTCGGCCGTGTATCACAGGCTGCAGGTTATGCGATGCTTTCAGAACTCTACCTGAATGCCCAGTATTTTGTGGGAACTCCCATGTGGGATCAGTGTATTGCCGCTTGTGACAAAATTATCAGTGGCGAAGCTGGCGGTATTGGAGGTGCTCCGGTACTGGCCAATGACTTAAACTCCAACTTTTCGAATACCAACAAAAACGCCAGAGAGTCCTTATTCCAGTTTGCATTCAGCCGTATTGGTGGCTTTACCTTTGGCTGGGGTGGTTTCTATATGGGCTACAGTAATATGAGCCAGGCACTGGGAGTAGGTTATTCAGGTTGGAATGCCTTTGTGGTGATACCCACTGCTTTCAACGCCTACGCTGAAAATGATCTAAGGAAGAAAGAGTGGTTCCTGTTTGGCCCGCAGTTCAGATTAGGAACAACTATTCCGATATTGGGAACAGAGGAATATAA
>CAYGOU010000255.1:0-4325 GCA_964351455.1 uncultured Porphyromonadaceae bacterium | reverse complement strand
TATATCCAAAATCGAAGCGGGACAGATTCAGTTGGTCAACACCACCTTCGAACTGAACAGGATGCTCGATGAACTCTACACCTTTTTCCTGCCCGAATCGAAGCGGAAAGGACTCACCCTGGAACTGCAAAAGGACCCCGAAGCCGAAGGATGCAGCCTCACAACCGACCGTACCAAACTCCACCAGATTCTGATCAACCTCATCAAAAACGCCATCAAGTTCACCCCCCGGGGATCCGTCACCTTCGGATGCACCTGCCATGTTCATGAGATAGAATTCTTCGTGATCGACACCGGAATCGGCATTCCCGAAGAGTTTCAGCCTCGGGCCTTCGATCGCTTCAGCCGCGAAGATTATGAGATGATCCGCGAATTTGAGGGGGCAGGACTCGGACTCAGCATCTGCAAGGCCTATATTGAAGCCATGGGGGGCAGGATCTGGCTGAAATCAGAAGAGGAGATGGGGAGCGAATTCAGGTTTACCGTTCCGGTGAAGGAACCGGTGAATTTCGGGGTGAATGGGAAATGATGAATGATGAATGATGAATGACAAGAGACATCTTAAACAATAATCTGCTGAAAATGAGGCGCTTTTTTATATTGATCCTGGTGGTCGGATGGCTGATACCGATTGGGGGCCAGGGGCAGTCCTATTCGCACATCGAGTATGAGAACCTCTCGAACCTGAGTAGTGCGAAGTGGTTCGGTCCGCAGATCAACATCCTCGGCACCAACCTCAAAAAGGATGCTACCTGGGGCACCTATTTCTTTGCCCTGCTCAATCCCGGATGGGGACAGGCGTACGGAGGCATCTTATACCGGCCGGCCGACTGGGTCATTTTCAGGGCGGGAGCCGGACTTGAAACCGACTCACTTCCGTGGAGGGTGAACCTCACCTCAATGATGTTCCTGAACCGGTTTACCTTTCTGCAGATATATGAATACGGGGGTTCGGGATTCTGGTACAACATCATCCTGAACTATGCCGTCACCCCGCAATTCCAGGCCGGGGCCATTCTCAAGCGCTTTTACGGACTTGGACTGAACCTCGAATACCAGCTGCCGCGTACGCCCATCACCCTGAACCTGGCCCCCTTATATGATTTCGAATTTGGAGAGTCAAAACTGATGTTTATTTTCAGATACGCATTTTTGTAGGCAACTATGATCAAGAAACAAACCTTCAGGTGGATTCGAGAAAGTCTTCCGGTTATCGTATCCCTGGTTCTTTTTGTTGCACTGGTGGTTGCTTCGCTCAGCTTTACCTCCTTTAAGAAGGATCAGTGGGAGAAGGATGCAAAGGGCCGCCTGCTCGAAATTCTGGTGGCCAAGAAAACAAAACTTGAAAAGGCCCTCTACTCAAGAATACACTACACCCGGAGCGTCGCCGCCTATGTTTCGCTGCGTCCTGACATTACGGGCGATGAATTCAATAATCTTGCCGGTGAACTGATCCGCAGTGACTCGGTGATATCCACCATGGCCCTCTCAAAGGATTGTGTGATCGGGGCCGTTTATCCGCTGAAGGGACATGAGGCGGCCATCGGACTCGACCTGCTGGGGCATCCCGAGCGGCGTGAAATCGTTGAAAAGACCATCGAAACCCATGAAAGTTATGTAGCGGGACCGGTTGAGCTGATCGAAGGGGGCATCGCCTTCATCAGCTATACCCCCATCTTTGACAAAACCAGATCAGGGGATCAACCCTTCTGGGGGGTCACCGACATCGTCATCCGGCAAGACCGGCTCCTGAATGAGGCCCTCCTCTTTGCATCGGAGGAGGAGAACCGGTTCGCCCTTAGGGGATACAACGGACTCGGGCATGAGGGAGCCATCTTCTGGGGCGACACGGCGGTTTTTGACCGGAATCCGGTTACAGTCGACATCGAACTGCCCTACGGTAAATGGATCCTTGCCGCCGTGCCTGAGAGGGGTTGGTCGGCATACCTTGACCAGGACCGCTTTCTGATGTACATACTCCTGGCCAGTTCGCTCATCATCAGCATCCTGCTCGGCATGTTCTCGAGGGCGGTCATCCGCATTCGCAACAGCGAACAGGAACTCCGCAGGATGAATGCCACGAAGGACAAACTCTTCTCAATCATCGCCCACGATTTGAAAAGTCCGTTTAACAGCCTGCTGGGATTCACCGACATCCTTGATGAACAGCTCGACACCCTGTCAGAGAATAAGGTGCGTGAAATCCTGAAAACCCTTCGCAAAACAACCTACGAAACCCATAACCTTCTGACCAACCTCCTCAATTGGTCGCAATCACAGCAGGGAAAGATACAACTGCGGCCCTCGGTCCAGAACCTCCACGCTCTTACTGAGCAGGTAATGGCAGGACTCGCAGGCCCGGCACTCAAGAAGGAAATAAGCGTTTACAACGACACCGACCGGTCGCACAACGGATACTTTGACTCTGAAACCATGGCACTGGTGCTGAGAAATCTCCTGTCAAACGCCCTGAAATACACCCACCGCAAGGGCGAAGTGCGCATCTCATCGGCGCTTGAGAGCGACCGGGTGGTGCTGACGGTGACAGACAACGGAGTGGGAATTTCAGCGGAGGATCGCGAAAAGATGTTCAGGGTTGACACCCAGATCACCACACGGGGAACTGAAAATGAAAAGGGAACGGGAATAGGACTGATTCTTTGCAAGGAGTTTACCGAACTCAACGGCGGCACCCTGAAGGTCGAAAGCCAGTTCGGCAAAGGCAGTCAATTTAGTATAAGGATTAAGCCTTTTTGACTTTGGTGGCCGCTAAACCCTTCGGCCCCTTCACCACCTCAAAGCTGACCTTTTGTCCTTCGGTCACATCCTCGAGCAGTTCGTTCACATGCACAAAAATACTTTCTCCCGATTCAGATTCGCGAATGAAACCGAAGCCCTTTGAATCGTTGAAAAAGGTGATGACCCCGGTGCGGTTGGGATCCCGTGCCGGTCCTGATTCGCGCCGTGGCACGCTGATTTCGATGTCATCCAGCTTCTCCTTGCGCTTCTTGCCCACCTCAGGCGGGGTATTGGTGATGTTGCCATCCTCATCCACGTAGGCGATCATCTCCTCAAACGATGAGGGGCGATCCTGATCCTTTCGGGCCATGCGTTTTTCGGCCTTCTCTTTCCGCTTCTTCTCCTTTTTGGTGCGGACCTCCTTCTTATTATGCGTCTCCTGTGATCTTCCCATTTGTTCAGTGCTTTATTAATTCAACGGCGGTTAAAGGCCCTCCCTCAATGAATGGTTGTCCTTAAGCAGGGTCTTCAGCTTGCTCAATCCCCGGCTCCTGATCTGCCTGATCCGCTCGGGGGTCATCTGGTATTTCTGTGCGATGTCGTAAAGCGACAGCATCGGCGTTCCCGCCAGTCCGAATGACATGCTGATCACCTCCGATTCGCGCTCGGTCAACTTGCTCAGCGCCCGGCTGATGTTGGATACCTCCGACTCGCGCATCAGCTCGTTGTCGGGAGCAGGAATATTGCCGGTCTGTACAAAGTCGTACAGGCTGAACTCACTCTCGCCATCGCGGGATATCGGCACATCGAACGAGATCTGCCTCCGCTTGATCAGGTTGGCCAGCCTCACATCGTCGATGTTCACCTCAAGGTGATCTGCGATCTCTGAGTCTGTGGGCTCCCTGCCAAACTCCTGCTGTAAAACCGGAATGGCCCTTGATATCTTGTTGATCGATGAAACCCTGTTGAGCGGCAGCCGCACAATGCGCGTCTGGTCGGTAATGGCCTGGATGATCGACTGCCTGATCCACCACACCGCATACGAGATGAATTTAAAACCGCGCGTTTCGTCAAACTTCCGCGCCGCCTTCACCAATCCCACATTGCCCTCATTGATCAGGTCGGGAAACGACAGTCCCTGATTCTGGAACTGCTTGGCAACCGATATCACAAACCGGAGATTGGCCACCACCAGCTTCTCAAGCGCCCGGTCATCGCCGTTGCGGATCTTCACGGTCAGTTCAACCTCCTCTTCAGGACTGATCATTGCATACTTATTGACCTCCTGGAAGTACCGGTTAACCGACTCCTCGTTCCGCTGGGTGATCTGTTGTGTTATCTTTAACTGCCGCACGCTGTCTCCTTGCCTTTATGTTGAAAGCGATTTAAAAACGAGCGGTAATCGACTAAATTGCAGGGGGGTGAGCTTAGCAAATGACTGCGCGGATTCTCAAATCGGCGACAAGATACGGAAAATAGGCGAAGAAAGGTTACGGGAAAGGTTACAGAGGGTTACGGAGGGTTACACCGGGTGATTCGAGGATTTTGTACATTGGTGGGGTAAGTAAGGTTGCGGAGCCTGATTT
>CAYGOU010000254.1:0-4337 GCA_964351455.1 uncultured Porphyromonadaceae bacterium | reverse complement strand
TGACAAGCTAAGGTAAAGAAAAGAAAAGGGACCCTTCTTACCCTGCTCTTATATCTTTTTACCAATTTTCGCCCTCTGCCCTCTTGCCTTAATCTATAACTCCCAATTCCCTGCCAACCTTTGCGAAGGCCTCAATGGCCCGCTCGAGCTGGTCGCTGGTGTGCGCTGCGCTAAGCTGTACGCGGATACGGGCTGAACCGTGCGGAACCACCGGGAAGTAGAATCCAATTACATATATGCCCTCATCCAGCAGTTTGGCTGCAAATTCCTGGGAGAGCTGTGCGTCGCCCAGCATGACGGCGCAAATGGCCGATTTGGTTGGCTTGATGGTAAACCCGAGATCCGTCATCCGGGAATAGAAATATTGGGTGTTTTCACTGAGCTGGTCGAGCAGTTCGGTCGATTCGTTCATCATCGAGAAGGCCCGGATTCCGGCGGCGGCTACCGAAGGTGGAATCGAATTGGAGAAAAGATAGGGCCGCGAGCGTTGCCTCAGCATATCGATGATCTCCTTTCGACCGGTGGTGAAACCGCCAATGGCTCCGCCGAATGCCTTGCCCAGCGTTCCGGTCAGGATTTCAGCATGCCCGATGACGTTGAAATGCTCGGTGCTCCCTCGTCCTGTTGCGCCGATCACCCCGGCTGAGTGCGACTCGTCGACCATCACCATGGCGTCGTACTTTTCGGCCAGGGCAAGAATCTTGTCGAGGGGAGCCACATTGCCATCCATCGAAAAAACACCGTCGGTGACAATCAGCCTGAAACGGTGTGGCTGTGCCTGGATGAGCTGATCCTCAAGGTCATCCATGTTGGCATTGGAGTAGCGGTATCGTTTTGCCTTGCAAAGCCTCACTCCGTCAATGATCGAGGCGTGATTCAGTTCATCGGAGATGATGGCATCCTCATCGGTGAGAAGCGGCTCAAAAACGCCGCCGTTGGCATCGAAGGCGGCGGCATAAAGAATGGTGTCTTCGGTTCCGAAGAATTCTGAGATCGTTCTCTCAAGCTCCTTATGCAGGTCGGTGGTGCCGCAGATAAACCGCACCGACGACATGCCGTATCCGTGGCTGTCCATGGCATCCTTGGCCGCCCTGATGAGCTCCGGATGATTCGACAATCCCAGGTAGTTGTTGGCGCAGAAGTTCAGTACATCCCTGCCGGCTGCTGTTTTAATCCGCGTACCCTGGGGGGTGATCAGAATGCGTTCGTTTTTATAGAGTCCTGCAGCCTTTATATCGGCCAGTTGGGTGGCGAGGTGCTGCTGAAATTTCAGGTACATGACTAATCCCTTTCTGTTTGGATCGCAAAATTACATCAATTTATCAGCGTAGAAATGAATTTTGAAGGTAAACAGGAGTGATTTTCGTCATGAATATTCATCCGGTTTTTTACCAGGTTTGCGGGTGAAAAGGCTAAATTTGGCCATCCAAAATCGCATCAACCAAAAACCTGCAAATTTCATGAAGAATATTCTACTGACCGGATGTGGCGGACAGATCGGATCTGAGCTGACCATGGAGCTGAGGCGCCGTTATGGTTTCAGCAACGTCATCGCAACCGATAAAAGGATACTCACCGGCGAACTGGCCGAAACCGGACCCTTCGAGGAGCTCGATGTGCTGGATGCCGCTGCGCTGGCTGATCTTGTGAAGAGGTACCGCATCGACACGATCTATCATCTGGCGGCCATTCTCTCAGCCGTTGGCGAGGCCAAACCGGATCTGGCATGGAACATAGGGGTAAATGGATTATACAACGTGCTTGAAGTGGCGCGCGAGCATCAGTGTGCCGTCTTCTTTCCCAGCTCGATCGGCGCTTTTGGTCCCACCACCCCGCTCGACGGTACGCCGCAGGATACCATCCAGCGACCGGTGACCATGTACGGCGTCACCAAGGTAACGGGCGAAATGCTCTGTGACTACTATTACAAGCGATTCGGAGTGGATACCCGCGGGGTGCGTTTTCCCGGCATCATCTCCAACGTGGCCATGCCCGGTGGCGGAACCACCGATTATGCCGTTGAGATCTATTATGCAGCCATCAAAGAGAAAAAGTTTGTTTGTCCGCTTCCGGCCGGAACTTTCCTCGACATGCTCTACATGCCCGACGCACTGGATGCAGCCGTCAACCTCATGGAGGCCGACCCGAAACAGCTGATCCACCGCAATGCCTTCAACATCAGCGCGATGAGTTTTGATCCCGAAATAATCGCCGCCGAAATCCGCAAGCACATTCCCGACTTCACCATCACCTACGATCCCGATCCGGTGAAGATCTGCATTGCCAACTCGTGGCCCAATTACATGGACGATTCTGCCGCCCGCGCTGAATGGGGCTGGGATCCGAAGTATGATTTGGAGAGGATGACGGTGGATATGCTTAATGCAATAAAGTCGAGGGTTTTATAAGGCAGAGGGCAGAAGGCAGAGGGCAAAAATTAGTAAAAAAGGTAAAAGAACCAAGAGGGAAGTGAGCGGATTACTTCATCCTTTACTTTGTACATAACTTGATTCCTTGTTCTCTAGGCTAAGAATAATATAACGAGCTAATAATCAAACAGATAAACCCCTTTTGTTTCCCCCTTTTTCTTCTTGCCAATTTTTGCCCTCTGCCCTCTGCCCCGAAAGACCAGGCTAAACTCGCAGAAAAATACTCCTCCTGTACAAAAACCACAAAAACCCCCACTCCGCCGCTAGCACCCCAACCCAAAACACCACCCGGCTCCAGTCGCCTGAAAGGTTGGCGAGGCCGCCGAGGAGGAATTCGCTGATGTGCCCGAAATCTATGATTCTGACGCCGAGGTAGATGGTGATAGAATTCAGTCCGATCACCCGAAAGAAGAATGCCCATTGTCTGAATTTCCAGACATCAATCACCAGGTAGAAGAGTGAGAGCAACAGGAGGCTGATTCCTCCGGCGAGCAGGTTAAAGGTGGTGGTCCATGCCGCTTTGATCACCGGGTAAACGGGTTGCAGGATCAGTGCCAGCGCGATGCCGGATACACCGGCGACGGCCAGGATCAGGAGTTTCCGGTGGTCGGTAAATTTTTTTGCGCGCAGCACCTCTCCGGCCAGAGCCCCCAACAGGGTGATGCCGGTAGCCGAAACAATACAGAGCAGTCCCTCCGGATCAAAAGTGCCACCGTAGAGCCTGCCGGGAAGAAACATCCTGTCAATATAGCCATTGATACTGCCTTCGGGGGTGAGTACACCGGCTCCGAAACCCGGAACGGGAATGAGGAGCTGGATGATGGCATAGCCCACGAGGATGCCCGTCAACCAGAGCAGACGGAATTTATAACTGCGTGTAAAAATGACAATCAGGGAAGCGAAAAGGTAGGCCAGTCCTATTTGTCCGAGTACGCTCGCAAACCTGAATGGCGGATCGCTGAACTGAAGTTTTAGGATGCCGTTGTATACGAATCCGAGCAACACCAAGGTGAGTCCGCGGCGGATCACTTTCAGGACAAGCCTGCTGCGTGGGGTGCCCTCTTTCAGTCGGGTTAGCACTGCAAATGGAATGGCCACACCTGAAATAAACATGAAAAGGGGGAAGATCAGGTCTTCAAAGCGAAACCCCTCCCATGGCACGTGCTCCTGTTGTTGGGCCCACCACTCGAGCCATCCCCAGCCGGTAACCTTTGCGAGGGCGATGAAGAGGGCACCGCCGCCCACGATCCAGAACATATCGAAACCGCGCAATGCATCGAGCGACTGCAAGCGGTCAGAGGGTTTTGTGGTCATTGTTGTTGGTTTAGCAGAGCTAAAATACAAATTAAGGCAGAGGGCAGAAGGCAGAGGGCAAAAATTGGTAAAAAGAGAAAGGAACAAAGATGGAAGGTCTATCGTTGGTTCGTTTGTGAATAATTTTTAGGTATGATTGCGGAGTTTGGGGTCGGTTTTCTTTGCTATGGTGCTTAGGATTCGAAGCAGTTGTTCTGATTCATCGGTCAGCCATTCTAAATTGTTTAGCACAGTGCCGGTTTCTTTTAAGAAACAGATCCAATATTGTGCTTCTTTCATTTCTTTAAGGGCGATTCTGATTTTATTGTGGAAATCCCTGTACGAGCTTGCTGACTGGGCTTCGGAGTAATTTGCACCGGCTGAGGTGGAGGCTCTCAACAACTGACGGGCTACATCACCTAATAAAACATCCTTCTTTAATGGAAGGATCATTTCATAAGTACTCATAGAATACCTTATCATTCTTTTTTGGAGTGTGTTCATGGGCTTTTTATTTCTATGGATGGATAACCAACGCCATTTTGGAAATTTGTACCCATTTTTTTCTTTTTTCTTTCCTCTTTTTACCAATTTTTGCCCTCTGCCCTCTGCCCT
>CAYGOU010000253.1:0-4371 GCA_964351455.1 uncultured Porphyromonadaceae bacterium | reverse complement strand
TGAGCAGCTGGTTCAGCTGAACCGGATCGTTGAGGAGCTGCCCGGGGATGTTCAGAGAATCCTGCATCATCACGTCAGTGGTATCGATCCGTCGCTGTCGGTTGAGGTGCTTGAGCTGAGCGAAGCGGCGGCCTACTGGAAGATCCTGGAAGAGGGGCTGACGCGGGTTTCCCGTTCAACCGGCCTTCAGGATCCTGTTTCTCAGCTGAAGTCGCTTTTCGGGCGCAAGGCGCTGCTTCTTGAAGCCTACATGGAGCTTCTTGACCGTCAGGATGCCGAGCAGGAGCTAAGGAGTAAGAAGAAGAAGCGCCGGTGGGGTGCGGTTGTTGTCATCCTGGCGATTGCCATTCTGGTCATGGTGATTTTCCCTCTGGTATTCAGACCATCGCCCGAATCGGTTTTTGAAGAGGCTATGCTCCGTTATCCCGGGATGGAGGCTCCGGAAATTACGGATGGTGATTCTCTCTATTATTATGCCTGGAAATCGTTCGTGGAGGAGGATTATCAGGACGCTTTTGAGCACTTCGACCAGCTTCTGGTGGATCCCGAAGGATATCCCGCCGATGCCGAATGGTACCTGGCTCTTCTTTCGCTCTGGCGCGGCGACCGAAGTGGGGTACGACATCATCTCAGGCAGCTTAAGCTGGTTGACCCTGAGTTGTACAGGCTGAGGGGGAGGTGGTTGCGGGGGAGGATTTAGGTTTACGGTTTACGGATTTAGGTTTACGGTTTTAGGTTAAAGGTGAAAGTAATAAGATGAATAAAGGATTGGATATTGGTCAGGTGATGACGCTGGCCGAGGCGGCTGCCGAGAGGTTCAGCCATTACACGCAGGAGCAGGTGGATGCCATTGTGAAGGCGGTTTATGAGGCAGGGTTTAACCACCGGGTCACCCTGGCCAGGATGGCTCATGAGGAGACCGGCATCGGACGCTGGGAGGATAAGGTTTCAAAGAATGTGATTGCCACCCGGTATGTATATCAGGATATCCGGGATATGCAGACGGTTGGGGTGTTGAGTGAGGATCCTGAAACCGGGGTCATGGAGGTTGCCAAACCGATCGGTCCCATCTTTGCCATCACGCCGATCACCAACCCCACTTCGACGGCTCTTTTCAAGATTCTTATTGCGATGAAAACCCGCAATCCGATCATCATCCGTCCGCATGGTTCCGCGAAGCGATGTACCAGCGAGGCGGCCAGGGTCTGCTACGAGGCCGCCTTATCTGCCGGGGCTCCTGAGGATTGCATCCAGTGGATCAGGAGGTCGACTCCGGAGGAGACCATCGAGATGATGGGTCATCATGCGGTGGCCCTGGTGCTGGCCACCGGATCGACCAGCCTGGTCAGGGCGGCTTACCAGTCGGGCAATCCTGCCATCGGGGTAGGTCCAGGTAATGTGCCGGTATATGTAGGAGAGAGTGCTGATATCCCCTTTGCCGTTGATCAGATTCTGATGTCGAAGACCTACGATTACGGAACCGTCTGTGCCAGTGAGCAGTCGATCGTGGTGAAGAGGCCAAAATCCGAAGAGATGATCCTGGAGCTCAAGCGCAGGAGGGCCTATTTTCTGAGTGAGGATGAGACGAGAAGGGTTGAGAAGATCGCTTTTTCACCGGCGCAGAAATCAATGGCGATTGAGGTGATCGGACAGCCGGCCGTGAGGATCGCTGAGATGGCCGGCATCAGTGTGCCGGAGGATACCACGGTGTTGATTGCTCCCTATAAAAACAGTCAGGTGGGACCGAAATATCCCCTGTCGCTTGAGATTCTGGCGCCCATCCTGGCATTTTATGTGGTTGAGGATTTTGAAGAGGCGATCATGATGTGCAAGAAGATCGTCGGCCATGGGGGCATGGGGCATACGATCAGCATCTTTTCGAACGAGGAGGATAAGATCCGCCATTTCGCCGAGGTGACCAATGCCGGGCGACTGCTGGTCAATACGCCGGCATCGCAGGGGGCACTGGGGGGCACCTACAACGGACTTAATCCATCGCTGACGCTGGCCACCGGGGCGGGAGGCAAGAACATCACCACCGACAACATCACCGCCCGGCATCTGCTTAACATCCAGCGTTTGGCCAGGCGCAAGTTCATCCCCTGCAACCCCGATCTCACCTCCATGTACCTCGATGAGGGGCATACGGCGGAGAGTGTGGAGCGCGCTTGTCCGGAATAAGGTACGACTGGTTACAGATGGTTACCATGGGTTACCTACCGTAACCTACCGTAACCTGTTGTAACCTTCTGTAACCTTCTGTCACCTTTCCCCGTGAGGTTCGGCGCCGAGCAGGTGTTTCACGAAGTAATCCCAGCGGCGGCGGGTGGCATAGTCGTTGTATTCGCCATATCCATGACCGGCATTGGGAAAGAGGATCAGGTCGAAATCCTTGTTGGCCCTGATCAGCTCCTGAACCACCAGCAGGGTATTGTACACGGGTACATTTCCGTCGAGGGTGCCGTGGGTGAGCAGTAGTTTGCCCTTAAGATTCTTGGCCTGAAGCTGGTTGGCCTGGTTGTCGTAATTGGTCGTCCCATCTGGATTGGTTTCAAGCAGTCCCTGCCATTTCTCTCCCCAGTCGTCTTCGTAATTGCGGTTATCGTGGTTACCTGCTCCACTGACGGCCACCTTGAAGAAGTCGGGGTAGCGCAGAATGGCACCGGTCGATGCAAAACCTCCGCCGGAGTGGCCATAGATCCCTGCACGGTCGATGTCGATAAATGGATATCGGCCGGCCAGCTGCTGCATACCGGTAACCTGGTCTGGCAGTCCGTTGTCGCCCATGTTGCCATAGTAGGCTTCATGGAAGGATTTAGAGCGCATGGGGGTACCCATGGCATCGAGGCTTACGACGATGAATCCGAGCTCGGCCAGCGACTGGCGGTCGCCCCTGACGGCGGAGAAGGAGCGGCTTCCGACGCTTCCGCTCTGCGGTCCCGGGTAGATGTTGTTGATGATGGGGTATTTCTTGTTGGGATCGAGGTGAGTGGGAACAAACATCAGTCCGTAGAGGTCGGTCATTCCGTCGCGTGCCTTGACGGTGAAGGGAACCGGTGGTTTCCATCCGGCGGCGAGCAGTCTTGAGATGTCGGCCTTGCCGAGGTTCATGATCAGTTTACCGTTTTTATCCCGCAGGTCGGTGACCGGAGGATCAACGGGGGTTGACCAGGTGTCGGTGAAGTAATCCATGGTGGGCGAAAAGCTGACCGAATGGTTTGCGCTGTCGGGAGTCAGGAGCTGCAAGTTGCTGCCGTCGAGCCTAACACGGTAGAGGTACTGGAAATAGGGGTCGCCCGGCTCGCGTCCGGCTCCGTAGAAGAGCATGCTGCGATCTTTTGGATTGACATCGATTACCTGCAGAACATTGAAGTTACCGCTGGTTACCGGATGCTTGAGCTGACCGTTATTGAGATCGTACAGGTACATGTGTCCCCAGTCGGATCGTTGAGAAAACCACAAAACTTCATTGCTTTCGAACAGCACCTTCCAGTTGATGTTGTTGTACCCCGACTCAAAGAAGGTGTCGACCTTCTCTTCGAGGATGTTGGTCACTTCGCCGGTATTGGGATCGGCAATCCTGAGGGTTGCCACCTTATGGTCTCTGGATGAGGATACAAAGGCGAATTTTGAGCCATTGGCGCTCCACTGGGCATCTCCGAGGACACCACGGAATGCGATGTGGTCGGTTACGGTTCCGCGGTGCTGATCCGGTTCCATATTGAGCCTTACCAGTCGCTGTTCATCGACGTGGATGATCACCCGGTGCACCCTGAAAATGACAGAGTCTTCGGGGAGCGGATATTTCCACTGGTGCAGGGTGGGATGGCCCACATTGGTGGTTACCATGTACATTTCACCTACGCCGCGGGCATCGTGCTGAAAGGTTGCTATCATCCTCGAGTCGGGCGACCAGAGGATCACCGGCCTGGTGCTTCGGGTCCATCCGGCGTTGTCGGTGGCATAGCCAAAATCCTCCACGCCGTCGAAGGTGAGCTGCACATCCTGTCCTATCTGCAAGTCCTTGATCCACAGATTATGATCCCTGATGAAGGCGGCTTTGGTGCCGTCGGGAGAGGTGAGTCCTGACCGGTCGGCCCGTCCTCCCGCCTGCTGTCGAGGCATTTGGTCGTCTGTTATCAGTTTTTTGGTTTTCTTTTTGGCATCCACCATAAAGGTCTGTGTGGCCTGGGGTGTTTCGAGCTGGAAGGTCAGCTGGTCGTTGTTCACCCAAACCGGACGAATGTTGCCGTTGGTGATGAGCCCGTTCATGGTCATGCCGCTGAATTTTTTAGCGCGGGCATAGTCATCCGCGGTCACGTATTTCGGGCAGTATGGACTTTGGGCGAAGGTGGCTGCAGAGAGCAGCAG
>CAYGOU010000252.1:2871-4410 GCA_964351455.1 uncultured Porphyromonadaceae bacterium | reverse complement strand
CTACGCAGCGGAGCGCTGCATACCGATTCTCTCATGCAGTTCATCGATCAGCTGGTTGAACAGATCCATCCATCCGCGATCAGGAACTTTGAGATATGGCCGGTATTGAACACCTATCTGTGGCCAAATTATTATGTGGGGGGCAGCTACGATAATGAGATCGCCTGGGTAAAAAACTGGCTGAGCGAACGGGCCGCCTGGATCGATGTTCATCTTCCGGGGCGCAACACCAGTGGTCTGCCGGTGGTTTTAAATCCGGATTATGCCAGGCTGCATGTTCATCCGAATCCCTTCAATGCGAGCCTCCACCTGAGGTTCGAAGCCACCCGGCCGGGAGCGGTAACCTTTGTCATCGAGAATCTCATGGGCAGACAGGTGGCTGAGGTCATCAGCCGGGAGCCGGATTCAGGAGTGCACCAGGTTGAATTTCAGGGGGGATCGGCGCTGCCGGCAGGAGTCTACCTCGTCAGGGTTGTTCAGAACAACCGTCAACTGGCGGTCACCCGGATCGTCAAGGCAGGCTGATTCATTGGCAAGATAATACACCGATCAGGTAAAAGGGTTCCCCTGCGGCAGGCTGAAACGGGGTAAATTATGCGTGAATAAACCTGAAATAAATGTATAAAATACACTTTTTGCTGTTGCTGGCAGGAATGCTGACGGCGGCGGTAGCAGATGCACAGACTCCCGGCACGAAAGGCGACGGGAAAGTATTCTTCACAGAAACCTTCGGGTGGGAGAATGCGGATGATCCCAAAGGATGGACAGCTCCGGAGGGCTATTTCTTTCTCGACCCCAAGGATCAGGGTACCAACTGGCAATGGTGGAGGGGTCCGTTCGTTGACCTGCTGACACAGGATCCGGCGTTACAATCCACCACCATTGAAAACGGATGCCTGGCGCTCTTCATGGAGCCCTTTAACGCTTCAAGCGGCAATCCTGAGATCAAGGTTGACAATTCAGTGGTTTTTCCCATCCTTGACTGCAGCGACCACTCCTCGGTGGTGGTCAGGTATGAGACCCATTTCATGGGTTCACATCCTGTGGATATGTTTCTTGAGGTTACGGTAGATGATTGGGTTCGTTTTGCCTCCTACAGTGTCAACTTCGGATGCGGGCACAAGGACCGGCCGCTCGATTACCCGCCAGGGAAAGCTGCGCTCATGGAGGTCAATATCTCAGAGATTGCAGCGGGAATGCCAAACGTACAGATGAGGCTGCACTGGATGAATTCTGCCTATTATTACTGGGCCATTGATGATTTTACCGTCTCTGAGGCCTATGACCATGACATGAAGATCGGTTATCTGCAGATGGAGTGGGAAGAGGGTAATCCCGACAAGAACATGGCCTGGATTTACAACATTCCGAAATCGCAGCTCACAGGTACCAATGGATTCACCAATTTTCAGTCGGCCGTGCTGAATTTTGGCGAGTATGACCTGGAGGAGGTTTACATGGATCTTAACATTACGAAAGCAGGGAACAGCGTTTTTCACCGGACATCTCCGCCCGATGATCTCTTTGTTCTCTATACCG
>CAYGOU010000252.1:0-2861 GCA_964351455.1 uncultured Porphyromonadaceae bacterium | reverse complement strand
TCAACGTTACCGACAGCATCTATTCGCGCGCCGATGACACCAATGAACTGGGCTGGTCGTTCAGCAAGGAGCGCTATGACACCAATGCAGATGCCAATATGGGTCACTTTAACGGATCTATCTTCCCGATATTCAACGATTGTGAGGTCAATTCGGTTTCGGTATTCATTGCCGGCGGCAAAGCCGATGAGTTCATCAATTACCGTTTTTCGCTCTATTACGTCCCGTTGGATGAGGGAGATCCCACCCCTTTTGAGATTCTGACCACTGAGACCATCCAGCTTGACTCCGCTGATTTCGATACCTGGGTTACGCTTCCCTTTGATAAGGATGGCGAGACCGAGTTTCTGAAGCAAGGCGACCTGGTTTATGCCGGCATCACCTATGACAATACCAATCCTGAACCATTGGTACGCCGGAACAGGGGGCTGCAGATCGGCACCGACAATTCGGTTCAGCTGACCGAATCGACGGCCATTGCCACCTATGACGGGAACTGGGAAACCGGTCTGGGTTCTTTCATCGGAAAGAAAAACCTGATGATACGCCTGAATCTGAATGACGACAGCAATATCATTGATGGTATTGGAGCCATTCCGCAACTGGCTTCACTCGGACAAAACTACCCCAATCCATTCAGCGGGAATACCCGTATTGATTTTGAACTGGCCGGCGAGGCTGAGGTGGTTGTTGAGGTGACCGACATTTCGGGGCGACAGGTGATGATCCTGAACAAAGGATTGATGCCTGCCGGGAAGCATACCATTGACCTTGATACCGGCAGCCTCGAATCCGGGGTTTACTTCTATGCAATGAGGGCAGGCAGTTATATCAAAACGCGACGGATGGTTGTCAGATAGTCCTTATCTTACCCTGTCTAAATCCTGCTTATGAAGAAAGGAAAAGCAATAACCTGCTGTTTCATACTCTCTTTTTCCCTGATTCTAACCCACCATTCGCCTGCACACGGCCAGAATGGCCTGCATGGATACATCGCCAGCTATCCGGCGCAGCCCCCTTCGAGCTATGTTGAGGGGTACGGGTTCTATTCGGCCATCTGGCCCCTGGTGAGCGCACCGGTCAGGCATTTCCAGATTGGACTGCCCTCGACCTGGATCGTTCCTGACAATTCAGATAACACCACCGTTCCGCTCTGTCCGGTTGGTACGGTGGCGAGGGATAACTGGCCCGAAAGAGGACCGACCTACAGCAGTGTTTTTCAGACGGTAGAGGGTGGACCGGGCTATTGGGCAGGCAATAAGTTCCATTACGGTCCGCCTAAGTTTAAAATGAATTCAACGCCAAACTGTTACAGCAATGAGATATCCACACCAGGCTGGCAGTTCTTTTGGAGCGACACCCCCTTGCCCGACAGCATGCTGGGTATAGCCCAGATATCCAACTGCATTCTCGTTCCTCCCGACGGGATGACCTTTGAGGGTAATCCCAATGGAGATCTTCTGGGCATCAGCTACATGTCATTGCCGCTCACCCCGGCATACGTTGACCAATATCCAGTTGGAGAAAAAAGCTGGACACTCTTTCTGAATGCTCAGAATTTCAAAGGTCCGCTGGCCTATTATCTTCCGGAGACCTGGGCCAAAATTTCGAAGGACTATCCATTTGATCATGGCCGGGGGCTTGATGCGCGCTCATCAGAACGAAACCTGGCCGGCGGAACGATGGAGTTCAACACCGTGCCGATGCTCAGCGCGGTTGATGAGAGAGGCACCCGCTACTACAAGATTCCGCGGCTGCAGTTTCCGGTCGACAGTCTCAACCGGACCATCCTGTCGAAGGAGGTGACCTTCTACAGCAAGAGAGCGAAGTACAATGAGGTTCTCGAATGGAGAAACGGAGGTGAGTTTCCTTCATCCGGATTCAAATCCATTGGATCGGTCAGGCCCACGATGCGCACCTATCCGGTAACCTACAATCAGGCCGGGAAAACCGTGGTGGGAATAAACGAGGTTGCTACGCCGACCATTTTCCAGGGAAATGCATTCGGCTTGAAATGGACAGGCAATACATCAGACGGAATGGGCTACTTTCCTGCCTATTATAAAGACTCGGCAGACATGAGAGTTGCCCTGCCGGATGCGGAGGTGCCTGCTTCAACCGGTCTGCTCGCAAGGCAATTCAATGCTCCGGCCGACAACCCCACACCCTATCATGCAGATTTAAAGGGTGCCTGGCGGGATCCGGGACCGGTGGCTGGTCCTTTTGTTGCCCATCTGAGCGATCATTCAACGGTGACCTATTTCTGGTACCGGTTCATTGATCAGCCGGTTTTTCAGCAGTTTAACTGGACGCAGGGCAAGAGAGACAGCCTGCAGCAATTGATTGAGGAGATGCACAAAAAGTGGCTGACCGACCTTGAATACATGAAAGCCCCGTCATCCGGAAAGCTGGTGGCCTTTGACAAGGCGCTCTTTGTCACGCCACCTCCGGAATACACCTATGGATATGTTCCGATTGTGGTACGCCAGGAAAAAACAGCGGGGAGTTCAACCGGTCAATATGCCTTTATAAAGCTTTCTGTGCTTGAAGTGTATCCCAATCCGGCATCACACTCATTGACCGTTTTGCTAAAGAGTCCTCCCGGCGATGATTCGAGGCTTCAGATCATGGACATGACCGGCAGGGTTTTTCAAACGATCCGGTTGCGGCAAAAGAGTGAGATGCTGGATATCAGTTATTTGTCAGATGGTATATACATCCTCAGGTATTTTGACGGAGAGGATACCGGGGTAGTTAAGTTTATGAAGTCGGAGTAAGGCTTTGTTATAAACGATTAATAAAAATGAAGAGCAAATACATTATCAAACCGTTTATTTCCGGTGCCCTTTTCCTTGTGATTG
>CAYGOU010000251.1:0-4431 GCA_964351455.1 uncultured Porphyromonadaceae bacterium | reverse complement strand
GATACCGAATATTCGCTGGCCGATGTGGAAAGGGAGTTTGGTACCCACATCCGGAACATCATTGATGGACTCACCAAAATCTCCGGTGCTTTTGACCGGAATAGTTCCCTGCAGGCCTCTACCTTCAGAAAACTGCTGCTGACCCTTGCCGATGACATCCGGGTGATCCTGATCAAACTGGCCGACCGCCTGCATAATATGCGAACCCTATATGCCCTGCCGAAAATCAAACAAATCAAGATTGCCAGCGAAACACTCTATCTGTATGCTCCCCTGGCACATCGCCTGGGCCTGTACACCATCAAAACCGAGCTTGAGGATCTAAGCCTGAAGTATAAAAGTCCGGAGATATACGAGGACCTTGCAAACCGCATAAACCACTCTGAAAAGATCAGCGCCCATTTTATCAAGAAATTCATCGAACCCATCCAGGAAAAACTGGATGAGCAGAAATTCAGGTATGATATCATCGGCAGACCCAAGTCGATCTATTCGGTGTGGCACAAAATGCAGGTAAAGAAGGTCCCTTTCGATCAGGTCTACGATGTTCTGGCGGTCAGAATCATTTTTAAACCCAAACCAAGAATTGCCGAAAAAACCCAGTGCTGGTATATCTACTCCCTCATAACCGACCTGTACAATGTAAAGCCCGACCGTATCCGCGACTGGGTAAGCCACCCGAAGGCCAACGGCTATGAGGCCCTGCATGCAACTGTAATGGGGCCCCACGGAAGATGGATAGAGGTCCAGATTCGCTCTGAACGAATGAACGAGATTGCCGAAAGGGGTTTTGCCGCCCACTGGAAATACAAAACTGTTGACAGCCAGGAGAGCGAAATCGACCGCTGGATCAAACAGGTAGCCGGAATGCTCGAAAATCAGGAGGCCGATGATTTTGAATTTCTCGAGGATTTTAAATCCAACCTCTTTGATTCTGAAATTCTGACCTTTACCCCGAAAGGAAAGGAAGTGTTGCTGCCCAAGGCATCAACCGCCCTTGATTTCGCCTACGACATTCATACAGAAGTAGGCAACAAGGCCATCGGAGCCAAGATCAACCACAAACTTGTGCCTCTCTCAACCACCCTCAGTACAGGTGATCAGATTGAGATTCTAACATCAGACATCCAGGTACCGCAGCTCGATTGGCTGAATTATGTCAGAACAGCAAAGGCCAAATCAGCGATTAAGTCGGCGTTCAAGGACCAAAGAAAGCTGGAGATAACGAAAGGACAGCAGATCCTCGAAGAGAAGCTCACGAAACTCAAATACCGGCTCAACTCCAGTGTTATGAAGAAACTCTTTGAAGCGTTTCAGGTAAACAACAAGGAGGATCTGTACCAAATCTTCGGACGCGATGACATTACGGTCGACCAGGTAAAAAAGATTCTCAAAAACAGGTCGGCCAGTAAACAGATGAAATTCTGGAACCTTCAGTTCTTTAAAAGCGACAGCGAATCAAACCGTCCGGATCCTCGTTTTGAGGCTAAAGGCAAACAGGGCGATGAAAACCCCAGCTTTAAGCTGGCCAAGTGCTGCGAACCCATTCCCGGTGATCTCATCATCGGATATCGGAATACCGAGACCGGAGAGGTCATCATCCACAAACAAACCTGTCTGGTGGCCAACCGGCTCATCTCAAGCCAGGCCGACCGGATGATCCAGGCCATATGGACCAGCCATAAGTTGACCGCCTATCTTGCCAGACTCAACATGAACGGGATCGACAGAATCGGGCTGGCCAACGAAATCACTGAGGTTATTTCAAAGGAGTTGAACGTAAACATCCGATCTATGGTTCTCGAAAGCCGTGATGGCATTTTTGAAGCCAATTTCGACCTTTATGTGCACAATACCCAGGACATAGACACGCTGATCAACCAACTGAAGAAGATCAAAGGGGTTGAATCGGTTTCGAGGATCGAAAAAACCGATTAAAACGATATTTTTTTTATTTTGTATGTTATTTTTAATTAGTCCAATTAACCTATGAAAAGCTCGGATATCAGCCTGACGGTCAGGCAGATTTTCAGTGATTACATGGATCGCAGGGGGCACCGTAAAACCCCTGAAAGATTTGCAATCCTCAACGAAATATACAAGCAGGAGGGCCACTTCGACATTGAATCGCTTTACCTGCACATGAAGAGCAAAAATTACCAGGTCAGCCGCGCCACCCTCTACAACACCGCAGAGTTGCTGCTCGACTGCGGACTGGTGACCCGGCATCAGTTTGGGAAGAACCTGGCACATTATGAAAAAGCCTATTCCTACAAACAGCATGACCATATAATCTGCACCACCTGCGGCCGGGTCGATGAATTTTGCGATCCGAGAATTCTTGAAATACAAAAAACTGCCGTTGAGCTGCTGAAATACAACATCAGTCACCACTCTTTGTACTTTTACGGAATATGCAGCGATTGCCAGCCGAATTCTACTCCGCTTAACAAATAATTAACCCCTCTGGATTATATTTGAGGTTGGCAAACCCAAACCACCCAAACATGATCGAGGAAAAAGCAATTCTGCACTACAACAAATTCAAAAGCCTGAGGGATCATTTTGTTCGCGATACCTTTACAGGTCAGCTGTTTACGGTCTTAAAATCCAGAATGATTAAGGATGACCAAAATGATTTTAAAGTTCTTGTCCAGATCCGAAACGAAATGACCGGCGTTGAGTCTGAAGTCGATTCAGAATACGCCAACTCCCATTTCAAGGAATACAAGGCATAAGCCTCTCCTGGTCGTTCTGTACAGCAGATGTATTTGATTAATTAATACCTTTGGGGGGTTTTTTCCATTTCACGTATGAATGCAGACGTATTGTTGGGCCTTCAATGGGGAGATGAAGGCAAAGGAAAGGTTGTGGATGTTCTCACCCCGGATTATGATCTGATTGCGCGTTTCCAGGGTGGTCCGAATGCCGGACATACTCTCGAATTTAATGGCGGCAAACACGTGCTGCACACCATCCCGAGCGGGATTTTCAGAACCGACCGTTTGAATGTGATTGGCAACGGACTGGTCATTGACCCGGTAGTTTTCCGTAAGGAGGCCCTCAAGCTTACAGAGATGAACCTCCCGGTTCGTGAAAACCTGGTAATCTCAAAAAAAGCTCATCTCATTTTGCCCACCCATCGCCTGCTGGATGCAGCATCCGAACTATCAAAGGGAGAGCTCAAAATCGGATCAACCCTCAAGGGAATCGGACCTGCCTACGCCTCCAAGACCGGGCGCGAAGGGATACGTACCGGCGACCTTTTCAGACCTGACTTCTCCGAAATTTACCGCGAACGTCGCAACGACCACCTTGCCAGGCTCCCCCGGACCCTTAACCCCGAAGAACTTAAAACCCTTGAAGATGAATGGTTTGAGGCAATTGAATTCCTAAAGGGGTTCCGGTTTGAAGACACCGATTACCTGATCAACGAATGGCTCGACAGCGGAAAAAGCGTTCTCGCCGAAGGAGCGCAGGGCAGCATGCTGGATATTGACTTTGGATCCTATCCCTATGTAACTTCCTCGAATACCATATGCGCAGGAGCATGCACCGGACTTGGAATTGCACCGACCAGGATCGGGAAAGTGATCGGCATCACCAAAGCTTATTGCACCCGCGTGGGCAGCGGCCCCTTCCCCACCGAACTGCACAACACCACCGGAGACCTGCTTCGCAAACAAGGAAACGAGTTTGGGTCTACCACCGGCCGGCCCAGGCGATGCGGATGGCTCGACCTGGTGGCCCTGCGCTATGCGATCATGCTCAACGGTGTGACCGAGTTGATCATCACCAAGGCCGATGTGCTGCAGGGATTTGAAAAGATCCTGGTGGCAACCTCATACAGAATCGACGGCAAGGAAAGCGTCCGCTTCCCCTTCGACACCCAGTCGGTAATTGAACCGGTTTATACGGAACTTCCGGGGTGGAAATCCGATATTTCAGAAATCCGCCATCTCTCCGGTTTCCCGACAGAGCTTAGTTCCTATATTCAGTTCATAGAGGAGCAGACCGGGGTCAGGGTTTCGTGGGTTTCGGTCGGAGCAGACCGGGATGCCATAATCCGGCTATAAAAAAAAGCGAAGAGCCAAACAGCTCTTCGCCCTTAAACTAACAATCTTTCCGGATCAGTCCTTCAGCGGTGCTGCCTTAACCAGCTCCACCAGAAAATCATAGAATTTCTCAACCGTAGGAATATTTACCTTTTCATCCGGAGAATGCGGAAAGCGGATGGTTGGGCCGAATGAGATCATATCCCAGTTGGGATAGGCCCCGCCAAGAATTCCGCACTCCAATCCTGCATGAATGGCCTTGATCTCAGGAATCTTTCCGAACTTTTTATTATACACATCCTGGGCGGCTTTGAGCACGGCTGAGTTCATGTTGGGCTTCCATCCCGGGTATTCTCCATCAAAGTGAATTTGGGCT
>CAYGOU010000250.1:0-4462 GCA_964351455.1 uncultured Porphyromonadaceae bacterium | reverse complement strand
TTCGTGGTACAGGTGAGTCCGTTTAACCACAATGTGATCTGGGTCGGCGGACTCGATGTTCACCGCACCACCAACGGAGGAACCGACTGGGTCAGGCTGTCAAACTGGGCCGAAATGTACGGAAACGGATCACCCAAGTATGTTCATGCCGACATCCATGTGATCCTCTTCAAGCCGGGCACAGACAATGAAGTGTATATAGCCACCGACGGCGGGATTTTCGGATCCCGGTCGGCAGCCTCACCCACCAACGTGATCTTCTTCGAACTCAACCGCAACTTCAGCACCCTGCAGTATTACAGCGGCGCCATCCATCCGGATGCCGGAGCGCACCATTTTATAGGGGGACTGCAGGACAATGGAACGATGCTTTACAAGCGCAATGATGTCCCCACCTTCACCGACATGCTTTCGGGAGGCGACGGAGCCATCTGCTTCATCGATTATGACAATCCGGCCTGGCATATTACCACGGTTTACCACAACTCCATCTACCTCTGGTCGGGTGACAAGGAAACAGATCCCAGACTTCTCAGATCCAGGTCATTCAACAGCGGTATGTTTGTCAATGCGATGGACTATGACTGGAAGAACGACATCCTGTTTGCCAACGGTACCAACGAGCAGGGTGACAACAAAAATACCCTGCTGGTGGTGGGAATCACCGAGTCCAATCTGAACGGCACACTCAGAAACATCAACACCCAGTCGCAGGTTTCGCTGTCGGCCATCAAATGGTCAGAGTACTCGCCAGAGAACCTGAGTACCCTTTTCATGGGCAGCCAGTCGGGTCGCTTCTGGAAGTATGAGGATGCCTCCCACAACGGCACCCTGACCGAGCTGACCGGCACAAATTTCCCGACGGCTAACATCAGTAGCATCGACATCGGACAGAGCGAGAGCAATCTGCTTGTAACCTTCTCAAACTATGGCGTATCATCGGTGTTCATCTCCCGCAACGGAGGACAGTCATGGATTGACATTGAGGGCAACCTGCCCGATATGCCCGTGCGCTGGGGCATCTTCCATCCCGAGCATGACATCGAGGTGATGCTGGCAACCGAAGCCGGTGTATGGATGACCCGTAATATTCTGGCCGATCCGGTGGTATGGACCCCGGTGAACCGCGGACTGGCGAATGTTCGGATCGACATGCTGCAATACCGCAAGTCTGACCGCACCCTGCTCGCTGCAACCCACGGCCGTGGTATGTATACCACCACCTGGATCCCCGATCCGACAAGCGGCACAGGAGATGGATTTAAGTCAGGTGAAGAGCTGACCCTGTTCCCAAACCCCACCAGTGGTCGTTTTGAAATCATCCTTCCCGGTGGCAGCTTTACCCGGATCACGGTGATGGACCTTTCAGGACGTATCGTTGCCGGTGAATCCTATCATCAATTGTCAGCCGGAACTCGTAAAAGCTTTGATCTGACCGGTGAGCCCAAAGGCATTTATCTGGTCAGAACCGAAACCGATGGTCGTGTATCAAGCAACAGGATTTCAATACATTAATACCTGTTAACTGTTAAATGTCTGATGTCTAATGTTGAGAAACTACATTAGACATCAGACATTTTAAATTAGACAACGACCAAAAATGGAATGGTACTTCTACCCGATCCTCGTAGCCGCCGGCGTGCTGGTGGGTTTCATCAACACCCTGGCCGGATCGGGTTCGCTCATCAGCCTTCCCCTGCTGATGTTCATGGGACTTCCGGCTAACGTCGCCAACGGCACCAACAGGATTGCCATTCTGCTGCAATCGCTCGTGGGTACCTCCAGCTTCAAGCGACAGAAAGTCTTTGAGTGGAGCGAGGGAATCTGGCTGGCTTTGCCTGCAGTAGCAGGGTCAATTTTTGGAGCCATCCTGGCTGTTGATCTGGATGAAAAAACCATGACCCGGATCATCGGGGGACTGATGGTTTTTATGTTTTTCATGATCATTCTGAAACCAGAAGCCTGGGTCAGGGAGCATGCCGGAAAGGTGAGGTCAAGGCCAGGTATTATTCAGATTATCATATTTTTCGGGATTGGACTTTATGGTGGATTCATCCAGGCCGGAGTGGGCTTCTTTTTGCTGGCAGGACTGGTTTTGGGAGCGGGTCACAATCTGATCAAGGCCAATGCCATTAAAAATCTGGTGGTCCTCCTTTACACTCCGTTCGCCCTGGCGGTCTTCATCATAAACGGACAGGTTGACTGGATCGCCGGATTGGTGCTTGCCTCGGGCAATATGATCGGTGCCTGGATCGCAGCACGGATGGCTGTAAAAAGAGGAGCTGGTTTTGTAAGGATTGTTTTGCTGATCGTGGTGTTTGCGGCCAGTCTGAAGTTTCTGGGGGTCTTTGATCTGCTAAAGTAGCCTGAAATGGTAGGTGATGCTACCCCTCTGGTAAACGGCTGATCCGGGATCTGACACCTTGTTAAAACGGGCCAGCATGGCGGCCTTTCGGGCCGCTTCCAAAAGCCTTGAATCGCTGGTGGTTGATCCCTTTTTACCAGGCACAGCAGAGACAACCCTGCCCTCCTTGTCGACCGTAATCTCCACCACAACGGTTCCGTAATCATTGACCTGGTATTCTGGTTTTGCCAGGGATCCGATGACAGATCTGCCATCGAGACTGAAAGAGATGCCTGAGCCTTTGCTGGGGTCATCCGACCTGACATTTGAATCAACCGATCCACTCTGCTGTCCCTGGTTGCCGGTCCTGGTTTGAGCGCCCTCTCCCCGGATGTCGCCTGTTTCAGCATTACCCCCAAATGACCGCTGCATTCTCTCGTTGAGTTGAGTACGCTGCTGTTGTTGCCTTTCCTGCTCTTTGCGCTCTGTTTCAATTCGCTGACGCTCAACCTCCTCAGCTCTTATTCGTTCGTTTTCGATACGCTGTCGCTCCATCGCTGCCAGCCTGTCTCTTTCAAGCTGCTCCAAACGGTCTTTTTCAGCCTGCTCCTTTTTTTTCCGGTCCTCTTCGTCTTTCTGGCTTTTCTGTCTGGTGACTGCAGGAGCCTCTTCCAAATCCTGGGTCATCAAATCTTTCGCAGTCGTTTCGGCCTTTTCTGCAACCTGAACCGGAGGAACCGAGCTTTGGGGTACCGATGCGGCCTCCTCTTCTTGCTGGGGAGTATAGGGCTGACGTTGTGGCTCAATCATGCCCGACCCTTCATCATTGGTTCCAAAATTTACCAGGATACCCTGTTCGGGCGGAGGAGGGAAAGGAGCTGAAAAATGGATGTAAAGCATAAGAGCAATGATCATCCCGTGGAACAGTATCGTTCCGATCATACCCCTATATTTGTTAAAGAAATTCATGGTCAGCGCGCCCGGGTTGCAATAATCACCTTATACCGGTTGATCCTTCCCAGGTCAAGAACCTTGACGGCTTCAGAAAAAGGCACCGTCTCATCCACATGAAGTGAAAGGATTCTGTCATCCTCAGGCACCCCGTCAAACTTCACACGCAGAGCAGATTCAAGGCGGCTGAATTCAATCGGATTTTGCTCAATATAGTATTCAAGGTTGCGGGTGATTGAAACCGTTGTGATGGGCTTGCCCGATACCTGGCTGTTGCTTTTGGGCAACAGCAGTTTTAAAGCATTCGGATGGATCATCGTACTGGTGATCATGAAAAAGATCAGCAGCAGAAATACGATGTCGGTCATCGACGACAAGCTAAACTGCGGATTGATTTTATTTCGTGATTTGATGTTCATCGCGCTTACTTGAGGGGTTCATTGAGAAGGTCCATAAACTCGGATGCACGGGCCTCCAGGATAAACACCACATTTTCAACCTTTGAAACCAGGATATTGTAACAGAAATAGGCTATGATACCAACAAACAAACCGGCGGCCGTGGTTACCATGGCGGTGTAAATCCCGCTCGACAGCAGGGATACGTCAATATTGCTTCCGGCATTTGACATATCCCAGAAGGCGCGGATCATTCCGAATACGGTTCCCAGAAATCCGATCATGGGTGCAGCACCAGCTGCAGTAGCAAGGGTTGCCAATCCCTTTTCAAGCTTGTATACCTCAAGTTTGCCAACATTTTCGATGGCAGCATTGACATCGGTCATCGGACGGCCTATTCTTCTGACTCCCGCTTCAATCATCTTTGAAACTGGGGTCCCGGTTCCTTGCGAAAGCCTGATCGCCGCATCTATCTTTCCTTCATGGATGAACTCCTTGATTCGGTTCATGAAATGCAGATCTTCGAGGCTGGCTTTTCGGATCGCGAAATACCGTTCAACGAAAATGTAGATAGCCAGAATTGACAACAGGGCAATCGGAATCATCAGCCAACCTCCCTTGAGGGTAAGGGCCCAGATCGGCATGGTCACTTCACCCACAACCTCAACGCCGGTAGTAATATCTGCCTGTGAAAGGAAATCACTCTGTATCATTAAAATAAAGTTCTTTAATTGAGTTAATTTTTCCGAATAAAGGTATTAAAAAAACG
>CAYGOU010000249.1:1902-4477 GCA_964351455.1 uncultured Porphyromonadaceae bacterium | reverse complement strand
GCTATAGAATAACCAATCCTCACCTTTTCATTATCTTTCATATGGATTTAAGATTTTAAACCTGGATGTAAGCATGAAAAAATTTTCATCTCTGTCATTCCTGCTGATGATTTCAGCGATGCCTCTCCTTTCGCAGCTTAAAATGCCCGGCGTTAAATGGAGCGATGCATACAGCTTTGATGCCTATACCGACATGAAGATCGATTTCTTTGCCAAAGGCAATGAACTGATGCGCACCTTCAACTATCAGATCTGGTACAACGCCGGTGAAACCGGTATCCTGACGGTTAACGAAGTGCTGAACATTCCGGAGGGTAATTTCATGGTGATCATGGACGCCCCTCAGAAGGGCTCCGATATCCAGACCATTTTCGACATGAAGAACACGACCGCCGTTCAGGTTTTCGGAAGCGATAATCCGGAGCCCATGTATAACGCGGGAGGATTTAAATATCCATCCGGTGATGAAATCAAAAAACTTGAACTGGTCGAAACGGATGAAACCAGAACCATCGCCGGCCATCTCTGTAAAAAATACACCTACATCTACAAGAAGATCTTCGGCGAAGCCTGGATCACCCGGGAGGTAAAGCTCCCCAACGATTTCGGAATTTTCCGCGCCGCCAAGATGTCTGCCCTGCACAACACCCTCTCCGAAGAGGGGTTCGTAATGGAAATGACCAGCGAAGACAGCCGTGGGGGCAAAACCGTCATGACCACCCTCCATCTCGGAAAAAGGGGAAACATGACCGTTCGCATTCCCCGCGACAAAATGGGAACCGCCATCAACAAGGTATCTTATTTCACCTTCTAACCTGATCGCCATGGTCATCGGCATCGACATCGGAAGCACCACCACCAAAAGCGTGGCCATCTTCCCGGATAAATCCTTCAAAACCCTGACTACAAAGGCTTTTGACCCCATCACCTCGGCCACCGGAGCCCTGGGCAAGATGCTGATGGAGAACCATCTTCAGATGGCCTCAATCCGCAACATCGTCCTGACCGGAGCAGGCGCAGCCGGAATTGAAGGCAATCTGTTCGGCATTGAAACTTCAAAAATTGATGAACTGCAGGCGATTGGACTGGGGGGCATGTACCTGTCAGACCAAACCGGACTCCTCATCGCCAACATTGGTACCGGAACCGCACTGGTGGAGGCTCACCCCGGGCTGATCACTCACATCGGCGGAACGGCTGTGGGAGGCGGAACCATTGTGGGACTGGCAAAAGCCATGCTGAAAACGTCTGAGATTCAAACCATATTTGAAATGGCCGACCGCGGAAGAATCGGCCAGGTTGACCTCCTCATCGGCGATATCGTTGACGGGGATCTGGGCTTTCTGAAAAAGGAGATGACCGCATCCAACTTCGGTAAAATGCTTGAAAGTGCGCGCGACGAGGACATAGCCCTTGGGATACTGACCATGGTGTACCAGGTAATCGGAACCGTCTCGGGCTTTGCAGCGAAAAGCCGCAACATCTCCCGCGTAGTGGTTACCGGAACCGCCAGCAACGGATCGATCGGCAAGAGAATCCTCGATGCCATCGGAGAGATCTACGGAGTTACCTTCCTCTATCCCCACCACGCAGCCTACGCCACCGCCATCGGAGCGGCCTTGTCGAAAATCAGGGATTAGAGGTTACCCGGATCCGGTCACTTCAGCCCGTCAGAAAGCCTCACCTCCACGCCATGCGGAGCGATGCTTTTTCCGTCTCTGCTGAACCATGCCTGAATCACCGAGGCTCCCTCTTCAACATCAAAACTGAACCGGATTCCATCCTCCGATCCACTGATTTCAAAAGTTTGCAGTTTTTCTCCAATCCTGACCATCGCCTCCTGAATTCCGCTGCCCGACAATTTCCCTTCTGCCTCAACCGGACGAAGGTATAGGGTAAGTTCGTAGCTTCCTGCCTTCGCGAATTCTACCATCCAGCTGAGCGGCTCGCCCTGCATGCGCCGGGCGTCGTGGTTGTAGAGCATAGCTGGATTTTCGTCACCACTTCCGAGAACAATGCGGTTATATCCTGCAAAATCAACTGAAATATGGTCCCACCAACGCTCATATTCAGCCTGCAGCTCGTCGACTACCCCCGGGTATTGTTCTGAGAGGTCAACCCTCTGTCCTGAGTCAGCCAGGATATCATACAACTCAGGGGCATCCCGCATTACGAGTCTCCACCTCTCGGTAAGAACCTGATAATCTTTATATTTCACAGGCTGATCCACCCGCTGGTTGTGAACAAACAGGGTTCGTTCGGACCAGTTACGGCCTTTCTGCCGGATCAGGTCATCCAGGCTCACCCCGTCGAAACCGGCTCCTTCGGGAGATTCAAGTCCACACCATTCTATGAGGCTTGGCAGGATGTCAAAATGTGCCGTCAGTTGCCGGATATCGCCTCCTCCCTCAATCCCCCCACCGGGCCAGCGGATGAAGCATGGAACGCGGTGTGCATTCTCATAACCCCAGATCTTCCCTCCCCGCATGCCATGGCTGAACCCCTCTGTTGCAAAGCCCGCTTCATCGATGACAATGCCTCCGAACCAGGGACAGGGACCGTTGTCGGTCATGAA
>CAYGOU010000249.1:0-1802 GCA_964351455.1 uncultured Porphyromonadaceae bacterium | reverse complement strand
CCCTCGTATGATTCCGGCACCCCGTTGTGCAGATAGGTGTCGTCAAAATAATCGTTACCCAGGTGGTCGGGATGCGCTCCCACCGCTCCGCCCCGGTGGATGACAGATTCATCAAAGCCCCTGTCGGTTGGCCTGAAGGGATAGTTTTCACCCAGGTGCCACTTGCCAAAGATGCCGGTGGCATAACCCGACTCCCTGAAAACCTCCGCCATCGTTACATGTCCTGAACCCAACAGGCTGCGGCCGCCAATGGTGTGCCATACCCCGGTGCGCGAGGCATATTTGCCGGTCAGCAGGGCAGCCCGCGAAGGAGAACAGCAGGGATCGCTGTGAAAATTGGTCAGCCGGATGCTCTCTCCGTAAAGCCGGTCAATGTTCGGAGTCTTAAGCCAGGGGTTCGCATGCGCACCGATATCCCCATAGCCCTGATCGTCGGTCAGGATCAGGATCACATTCGGTGGGGGATGCCCCGGCGAGCATCCCATGAACAGTGACGGAAACAGATAAAGAAGAGATAGGGGTTTCATGGCGTTGGATTTTGATCTTATCAAAATGAAACTCTAATTCCGGCAAATCCGTGTCGGGGCAGTCCAGGGTAATAATAACGGGGCTCGTTGTTTCCGAATGCCACGGCGTTGACCACCAGCATCGAAGCGTATTTTGCATCGGTCAGGTTATTGATACCGGCAAATATTCTGATGGCTAATCTTCTCTTCACGACCGGCCCATATTGCGCCTTAAGGTTCACCAGCAGATAGCCGTCGCTGATCACCAGGTTGGCATCATCGGCAAACTGACTGTCAACCGCCTGAAGGTGTCCCGACAGTTCAAGTGGTGCAATGGGTTGCCAGTTCAACAGCAGCTGCAGCACCTGTCCCGGAATGCCCGGCAGCCTGTTGCCTCGATGGTCGGTTCCGCCATCATTGAATTCAACGAAACGGTTCACCGATCCCGAATAGGCGATAAGCGAGGTGATCCTGCCGGGGAAAGCGCTTCCGTCGCTCCAGCGTTGCTGCCACTGAAGCTCCCACCCCTGGTGGCGTGTCTTGCCGGCGTTGATTCCGGTGAAAATATCCTCGGTAAGCCGCAGGGTAGTCAGGAGATCCTTCAGCTCGATCCAGTAGAGAGTCGCCTCTATTTCCGATGATCCTCGTGAGTTGCTCCACCTGAAGCCAGACTCAAACTGGTAGCCGGTCTCGGGCCGGAGATCAGGGTTGACCATGCCTTCGGGCATCAGCGTCTCTTCGGGCGAGGGCATCGAGAAGCCGTGTCCGGCCGATGCGTAGGCTGCCAAACGCTCCGTCACAATCCAGTTTACGCCAAGCCTGGGTGAGAAAATGGGTTCGAACCTCCTGCCTCCTGACCGGTCGCCATCTGCCGGATAGAGGTCGGTGAGCCTGTAAAATGCGTGGTTCAGGGCCGCCGCCAGTGATACATTGAGCCTCTCAGCCGGCCTCCAGTATAGCATGGCAAAATGGTTCAGCAGAAGTCGGCGCTCAAGATTGCGGTTGATCAGCGAATCGCGCAGATCCAGACTCCACCGGTACTCTTCAGCCAGCCATTCATGCCCCAGCATCAGGTCGGTTCGGTCGGTATGGTAACTGAAACGGCCCCTGATTCCCCCGCCCATTGACAAATCATCGAGATTGTTAAATGGCCTGCGTTCATAAGCGTCGTTCCACCGGCCAAAGAGTGTCATGCGATGGGTCCACCCCGGAAAGGGCCGATAAGTCAGGGTGGTTCCGATAACCCCCTTGCGGTATTTCTCGAAACCGGCCACCGCCTTCCAGTTAGCCGCCGCC
>CAYGOU010000248.1:0-4481 GCA_964351455.1 uncultured Porphyromonadaceae bacterium | reverse complement strand
AATCGGGAATGACTGAACTTTGCGGAGAAAGCGAAGCGGCAATCCTGCTTTCGAGGGGTCTGGAGTGGTAATAAAGATCGGACTCCTCTTGTGAGGTTCTGGTGACGTAGCCCTCCAGTCTCACCTGGCGCTCAAGTTCTGGCCAGAAAAAGAGCAGCGCAGCCTGAGGGTTAACATGCAGTTCTCTGCCCTTTCGGCTCTCATAATTTGAAAAAAAGGTCAACCCCTCCGGAGAGATATCCTTGATCAGAACAACCCTTGAAGAGATTCTTCCACCCTCTCCGAGGGTAGAAAGCGCCATGGCATTGGGTTCTGCACATCCTTTCTCAACGGCCTCCTGGATCCAGGCTGAAAGAAAAAGAACAGGCTGGTCTCCGATCTGATCAATTTCAAGGGTTTGAAGGGAATAATCCCGTCGGATGCTGGATAACGGTAAAGACATGTTGATAATACAATCCTGCGGATTCTTTGTTTCCGCGAAGAATCACTTTTGCCTCTCCGTTTCGGCAGCATCCGGACTGGCGACGATGGCAGCTCCGTTTCCGGCAGGTGCGAGGGGTAGCAGGCTTTCGATGATCCATCGGTTAAATTTCTCTGGTTCTTCGAAAATCGGACAATGGGCGGATGATTCGAATACCCTCATTTCTTTAAGAGGAGCCCGCAAATCCCGGTAGTAAGACTCCGTTACCGAGGTGCAGGTCAGAAGATCATAGGCTCCAGAGGCAAAGAATACAGGCACCCTGACCTCCCTGATCAATTCCGGGAAACGGATGTCAAAAAGAGCCTGGTTCCACAACAACCTCTTCGAACGGTTCAGTCCTGTTGCAATCCTCACCAGATCAGCCAAAGAATAAGACCTTGAAAGAATGGTCACCAGTCCAAGCTGATAATAGCCATTCTTACCATAGAATAGTCTTCCGTTACGTGCCAGCCAGTGACGCATCTTCATCAGGTCGTCGATATCGTTCTTGCGGATACCCTGAATCGACAGGTCAAGCTTTGCAAGCATGCTGATGGCATCGGGATCCTCCTTCTCATGAGCCATTCTCGATATCTCTTCATAGCTACAGCGAAGGTTCATTTCGAGATCAACCACCTGCCCAATCCCAACATATGCGTGAAAATCACCGGGATGCTGGTCAACCGCCATCAGTCCAAGCAGGGTGCCAAATGAGTGACCCATCAGAAAGATCTTTTCCTGTCTGAACCTCTGTTTAAGATAGCCTACCAGATCGTGCAGGTCGGTCAGAATCTGATCGATGGTGATGGTTGAATCCGGCACTGAGCGGTGGTTTGATTTGCCGGCGCCCCGCTGTTCCCAGGTAACAACCGTAAAATACTTTTCAAGATCGCGGTTATAATATGGAAGCAGGGAGGTTTCAACTGCACCAGGCCCGCCATGGACAAACAGAATGACCGGGTTGAACAGGCTTTGGGTACGGATAGTCACCCATTGTGTAACCCCACCCAACTCAAGCGGAAACATCTCTTTAACCGGTCTGGGATTTGCCATACCGGAAGTCTGAAGGGAGGGTCCGATGGCGCAGGAACCCATTATAAACGTGACCAATATGATCAGCCAAATCCTGCTAATCCTTACCATGGCTGCGAATATATACAATTAACCTTTACCTTTGCGCGGACAAAAAAAAGTGGATATGTACCGAACACGAACCTGCGGAGAATTGAGGCCCACCCATATTGGCGAAACCGTTACCCTGGCCGGATGGGTTCAAAAAGCACGCGATCTTGGGGGCATGACTTTTGTTGATCTGCGCGACCGATATGGAATTACCCAGCTGGTATTCAACATGGAGACCAACGCGGAGCTTTGCCGCAAGGCCAGAGAACTGGGCAGGGAATTTGTGATCAGGGTCACCGGTGAGGTGGCTGAACGCAGCAATAAAAATCCTCAGCTCCCGACCGGAGAAATAGAGATCATCGCCCGTGAACTGCACGTGCTCAATCCTTCTCAGGTTCCGCCTTTCACCATTGAAGAGCATTCTGACGGGGGAGATGAGATCCGGTTGAAATACCGTTACCTGGATCTGAGAAGACCCAGGCTTCAGGAAAACATCATTCTCAGGCACCGGATGGCACAGGTTGTCAGGCGGTATCTGGATCAGCAGGGATTTCTTGAGATAGAGACCCCCGTTCTGATCAAATCAACTCCTGAGGGTGCCCGTGATTTTGTGGTACCCAGCCGCATGAACCAGAAGCAATTTTATGCACTCCCGCAATCCCCACAGATGTTCAAGCAGTTGCTGATGGTGTCGGGGTATGACCGGTATATGCAGATTGTAAAATGCTTTAGAGACGAGGATCTGCGTGCCGACCGTCAGCCGGAGTTTACACAGATCGACTGTGAGATGGCTTTTGTAGAACAGGACGACATACTGAAAACCTTTGAGGGGATGGCCAAACACCTGTTCAATGAAGTGCTGGGTATCCGGCTCGAGGGCGATTTCATACGTATGCCCTATGACCAGGCCATGACGCAATACGGCAGCGACAAACCCGACCTGAGATTTGGTATGAAGATCCGCGAAATGAAGGGAGTTGAAGGAGTTCAGGTTGGGGGTTTCGGATTTCAGGTTTTTGAGGATGCCCCTTATGTTGGAGGCATCATTGCCAAAGGCTGTGCTGAATATACCAGAAAGCAGGTCGACGAACTGACCGATTTTGTAAAAAAACCCCAGATCGGAGCCAAAGGGTTGGTTTATGTGCGTTATCTGGCAGACGGATCGGTTAAGTCATCGGTCGACAAGTTTTACGATGAAACCAGGCTTAAAGAATGGGGAAAGGCTCTGGGTGCTGAGGCAGGAGATCTCCTGCTGATACTGGCTGGTGAAAAGGAGAAGACACTGAAGGCTCTGGGTGAATTACGCCTGGAGATGGGCCGTAGGCTGAACCTCATGGATAAAGACCGTTATGTACCCCTTTGGGTAGTTGACTTTCCCCTTCTGGAGTGGGATGAGGAGACTCAAAGGTTTTACGCGATGCACCACCCCTTTACCTCCCCGGTTCAAGAAGACATTCCAATGCTTGACCTCGACCCGGGTAACGTCAGGGCCAATGCATACGACCTGGTAATCAACGGAGTTGAAATTGGAGGTGGGTCAATAAGGATTCACGATGCCAACCTGCAGCAAAAGATTTTCGAGGTACTGGGCTTCACCAGGGAGGAGGCCGAATATCGGTTTGGTTTCCTGATGAATGCGTTCCGTTTCGGAGCACCACCCCACGGAGGCATTGCTTTCGGTTTTGATCGCTGGGTTGCATTGCTTGCAGGACTTTCATCCATCCGCGATGTCATCGCCTTTCCGAAGAACAACATGGGCAGGGATGTTATGCAGGACAGTCCGAGTTTCATCGATCCGGCCCAGATGAAGGAATTGGGAATCCGCCACGAACCCTAAACAGGTTACCCCGATCTCCGCGACCTGAAGAACTCCTTCAGGAGGTCACCGCACTCCTCAGCCATCACCCCTGAAATGACTTCCGTCTTGGGATGAAGGCAGTCTGGTTTCCAAAGGTGATAGCCTCGCCTTGGATCTCCCGCCCCATAAACGATCCGGGAGATTTGCGCCCAGGCCAGGGCTCCGGCACACATGACACAAGGCTCAAGCGTCACATAGAGCGTACAATCTGTTAGGTATTTGCCCCCGAGACTATGTGCAGCGGCAGTGATTGCCTGCATTTCAGCATGTGCCGTCACATCCCCGAGCGTTTCAGTAAGATTATGAGCCCGTGCCACTATCTTGCCACCCGCCACTACGAGCGCCCCGACGGGTACCTCCCCGGCATCAAAGGCCATCCGGGCCTCAGTCAGAGCCTGTTTCATGAACCAGGCGTCATCCATTAAAGTGTCCTGCTGCATGAAGGTAGCGACTGATTTCACCCTCAGGAAGGGTATGGTTTACTTCAAAACTACCAATGGATGGAAGCAGGGTAAAATGGATCTGGTTCCCGCTGTTCTTCTTATCGTACCTCATCCAGGAGATCAGTTCGGATACTTTTCCGGAAAGATCCGGAAGGGCTCCGAAAATCCTGATCAGGTTCTTTTCAATCTCATCCTGCTGCACCCAGGGTAGGCCGATCTGCGTCGCCGAAATCCTGGATTCAATCACCATACCCCATGCGACTGCAAACCCATGGAGAACCGGCGTCTTGACAGCGAGCGATTCACTCTCGATGGCATGGCCGATGGTATGACCGAAATTGAGTGCCTTTCGGGCTCCGGTTTCATTAAGGTCTTCAGCAACAATGTCCTGCTTGATCCTGATCGCCCTCCATATCCACTCCTCCCATTCCGGTCTGACTGGGTCTGAAACATCTGCCGTAAGCAGCTCCTTCCATAAACCTGCATCCGCAATCAGTCCTGCTTTCAGTAACTCGGCAAACCCTGAAAGCAACTCATCCCGTCCGAGAGTTTTCAGAAAGGGGAGATGAATAAATACCTGTTCAGGCATTCTGATGAC
>CAYGOU010000247.1:0-4492 GCA_964351455.1 uncultured Porphyromonadaceae bacterium | reverse complement strand
TTACTGGTTACTGGTTACTGGTTACTGGTTCCCCCTCTCCCCTGGGAGAGGGGGCCAGGGGGTGAGGTACTGGTTACATGATGACGTTGACATGGCACCTCTTGTTGGTTGAAGGGGGAATGATGTTGCCATCGAGCTCCTTGCCGTCGACCAGGATTTTTTCAACACCGGATTGCTTTCCGTTTGGGTTTTGCACCTCAATGAAATACTCGGTTCCCCTGAATATTCGGCTGGCCCTGAACCATGTCCACGCTGAGGGGATCACCGGGTCAATCTCCAGTCCACGGTAATGCGGACGGATCCCGAGGATGTAATCAAAATTGATTCTGAACATCCAGGCGGCGGTACCTGTTTGCCAGCTGTGGCTTGCTTTTCCGGGCTGGTCATGCTCGTCGCTGGTGATGTATTGCGAATAGACATAGGGCTCGGCAACATATTGATCCTGATCGAGCCGGTTGGGCAGCAGCTTTGAATAATACTCAAAAGCCTGGTTTCCACGGCGCAAGATGCATTCAGCCTGAATGAGCCATGCCGTGGGATGGTTAAACACCGCCCCGTTCTCTTTTTTGCCCCAGACACACCGGGTGATCAATCCGATTTTGGGATCTATCTCCCGAAAGGCCGGAGCGCAGATTTTTGGACCCACCGGTGAGTCGAGGTGTCTTTTGACACTGTCCATTGCACTGACCAGACGCTGTTGGTCAGGAAATCCTGCGATGACGGGCCAGGTTTGGGTGTTGATGAAGATCTTGCCAAAGCGGTTTTCGCTGGTACCAATCCTCTTCTGTTTGTCTCCGAAGGCCCTGATGTACCACTCACCATCCCAGCAATGCTCCTCAACAGCCTTGATCAGCCGGTCGCGAACCCTGCAAACATCAACAGCATCCTTTTCAATGTAATCAAGCAACTCAATGAACCGGTTCAGCATGGCCACATAGAACATCGCTCCCCAAACGCTCTCCCCTCCATCCTCGCCCCCGATATAGTCAAGGGTATCGTTCCAGTCACCCCGGCCAAAAACAGGCAGTCCGTGGCTCCCCATATTTCCCTCAACAAACCGCACCGTTGAAAAAAGGTGCTCGAGGATTGTATCTTCAGGGGCATTCAGGAATGGCTCTTTATGACTTAGCAGCGAGAGATCGCCCGTTTCGCGGAGGTATTCAGTTACCGCCAGGATATACCAAAGCGGATCATCGCAGTGACGGGTAAACTCGCCCTCTCCATCCCCGAAGAAGTGGTGATACACCTTGCCATCCCACTGCATCTGTCTGGATAGCAGTTTAATTCTGTCAAGGGCCAGCGAGGGCTCCGAAATGGTTACGGCAATGGTATCCTGCGAAGTATCCCTGAATCCGAAACCTCGTCCAATGCCCCAGTAATAAAAGCTTGTCACCCTGCCCACATCGAAGGCAACCTTTGCCTGGTAGGGCGTCCAGCGATTCATAAAAATATTGACATGCTGGTCGGGGGTCTCAACCGCCGTATGGGCAAAAAAGCGGTCCCAATGCCGCTGAACCTGCCGCAGTGCTTCATTAACCCTCTCAGGGTCGTGATATTTGCTCACCCGGCCGGCAAACTGCGACTGTAATCTTTTACGCTGCACATCCGCCTCAACGCCTGAGGGATCGCTATAGCCCTCTTTAGGAACCACTCCCAGCGAAAAGATCAGATCCCAGCTTTGTCCGGGAGCGAGCTCCAGATCAACCTGAAGGGCTCCAACGGCATTGCCGTAATCGGTATCCTGCGAACCAAGGCGGTCGGATTCAAGCGCCACCGGATTGTTTTCGTTCCGGTACAAACCGATGAATCGTTCCCTAACCGTTTCCCAGGCCGTTACCGGCTGGTTTACCGTAAAAAACACCCATTGGTCCCACTCCTTGTTCTCCTGATGCTGGGTTCCGCGCGACTGGGTCACCCAATAGGTTTTTGTCGCCCAAAGGGTATTGAGTTGCCGGTCGAAGTGCACCCGGTTAAAATGCTGATCATCACACTGGTTGATGAGGTCGACCATGGCGTGACCGAGGGCAAACTCAACATATCCGTAAACCGACAGGCGCCGGATCCGCTGACCTTTATTGGTCAGAACCGATTTCCATATTTCCTGATCGTCCTCTCCCGGAACAAAATAGGTTAGATGAGCAGCAATCTCCTGGATTTCGGATTCAACCCGCGTGTAGCCAAAACCATGAAAGACCTTGTATTTATCAGGATACAGGCCCACAGGTTGCCAGGTCAGGCTCCAGTATTCTCCCGTATCCCGATCACGAACATAGATGTATTTGCCAGGCCGGTCGTGGGGCAGGTCGTTGATGCGATAACGGGTGATACGTCCGTGAAGCGGACTCTTAAAATAACTGATTCCCCCTCCATTGTTTGAAATGGTGGCAAAATAGCGTCCGTTGTACAGATAGTTGATCCAGGGACTGGGTGTATCCTGGCGGGTGATGATGAATTCGTTGCCGTCGTCAGAGAAATGGCCGTATTCCATAACAAGTTACTGGTTGCTGGTTACTGGTTGCTGGTTGCTGGTTACTGGTTGCTGGTTGCAGGTTGCAGGTTATTTTTCGACGAAGCCTGTGTCGCTGTGGTCGCGGAGGTTGGTTCGCAGGGCGTGGATCATCTCCTTCAGGTTTTTGAATCCTCCGAAGGTAAACCAGATCGTGACAATGATTGCTGTGACCAGATAAATCCAGGTATAGATCTGCCAGAATTTCATCCAGGTAGCACTGGTCACTTCAGTGGTAAGGTTATAAATTGTTCCTATGATGAAGACAACGGTCCATGCTGCGGTCCAGCCGTAGGTGGCAACATAGATGATCTTGTCGCCCCGTGTAAATTCAGCGGATGGTCCGAGTACACGCCAACCCTTCACCGGTTTTCCGGATGAGGCCTGATCGCTTTCAACGGCAAATGCTCCCCTGTGCAGGAGCCTGTCCATGTTATGCACACTCCTGGGACCGAATAATGAAACCAGGATGAAGACCGTACCGGCCGTCACCATGGCGATCAGCCAGAACCACTGTCCGTTAACCGGAAAATCATTGGTCACCGAGTTGATGATGATGCCAAATCCAGAGATCAGGGCACCCGAAATCATGGCCGACCAGGCTGCTGTGGTGGTGCCCCGCTTCCAGTAAAGGCCACCGATGATGGCCGCACCGGATCCTCCCACGAAAATGGAAGCCGAAACCGCCATGAACAGAAAGACCTTCTCGCTCTGCTGGAAGAGAATGCTCAGGATGAAGATGGTTATGCCGACTCCAAGTATCGAGTAGCGCAGATATCTCATGTGTTGTTCGGGAGCAAAGGGTTTCTTCCTAAGGGGAAGGATGCAATCCTGAATGAATATGCTGCCGAAGGAGTGTATGTAAATATTGTGACTGGTGATGGCCGCCGCCAGCATGATGGCAGCAAAGGCCCCCTTTACTCCGATGGGCAGCAGTTGATTGAGCACCATTGGCACCCTCAGTTGACTCCGGAGAGTTTCACTGCCCACATCTGCGACCGATCCGTTAACCGCAGCTGCGATGCCCGTGAAATCTGCGTGGTTTAAAATGGTATAGGCTATCACCGGTACGAATACGAGAAAAAGTCCCCATTGGGGAATGAGCCGCCAGTTGGTCAGCACATCGGCCATTTTTGCCTCGTGGGCGGATTTTGCCGCAACACTGACCGATGAGTTGCCCTGCCATGCCAGCTTGGTGTATATCAGTCCGAACATTCCAATGAAGAAAAACCAGATGTTGAAATCCTGAACCTTTGAAGCCTTGAAGGGATTGATCAGGGAGGCGTCATCCGGAGCCATGGCCATGGCTTCGCCAATCTGAGTCCAGTTTACCTGAAAAACCAGCAGCACCACGATCACGACAAAGACAATGTTTACGAAAACCCCCTGGATAAAGTCGGTGAACATAACGGCGATATGGCCTCCCGTTAAGGTAAAGAAAAGCGGAATCGCCACCATCAGAAAGGCAACCAGGATGAAGGTGAGCGAAAAGGGTCCCACCTGGCCGACTTCCGGTATCCCACAATAATAGATGAAAAAACGGGCGGTTACCGAAGGAAAGATGATCATGTTAACCACCCCGGAAGCAAATGCCATGAAACCGGCGAAAATTCTGAAGTTGCGGCTATACCGGATTTCAAAAAACTGAGCCATGGTCATGGCCCTGGTTTGCCGGTAACGGTAAACCACCCATCCGGTTACACTCATTCCGACCAGAATGATGGTGGTCATCATCTCCCACCATCGGGAGTTGAAACCGGCGGCAAAATTCTGCTCGAGCGCCCCGACAATGGTAATGGCCCCGAGGGCAGCGGTTCCGTGAAACATAGAGATGATGTAGCGTCCCCCGGTGCGCCCGGTGGCCAGAAAATCTGTCACGCTGCGTAAAAGGGTTTTACTGAGAAAAACCATCCCAACCATGATGGCCAGGATAATCAGCACAATGCTCCAGTCGAGCCAGGTAAGGTTCATAACGAAGGATTAGGG
>CAYGOU010000246.1:0-4496 GCA_964351455.1 uncultured Porphyromonadaceae bacterium | reverse complement strand
ACCTCTTCCATTGTCATCGCGCCGGCCACATGAATGCTGGCAACGGAAGGAGAGAAGAACGAATCATAATAGGACTTCAGGTCGTCGATGGTCAGTGTGGCCACGCTCTCTTCAGTACCACTGCCATTCAGGGCAAAAATATGTCCATCGCCGTATACCAGCTTCTGCAACTGTTCGGCAGCGAGGGTATTAGGACTCCCCTTGCTCCTTTTGAGGTTGTTCAGCACCCGCATTTTTGCCAGTTCGAATTCGGCTTCATCCCAGCGCGGTTCAAGCAGTATCTCCTCCATGATGGCCAGGGTTGCAGGGTAGTTCCGAACCAGGGTATTGACAGATACGCTGATGTCGGTTGATGAGGATGATACCCGGATGCTGGATCCCAGTAGTTCGATGGCCTCTTCAAGCTCCTGCGGAGTCTTCAGGGCCGTTCCCTCGTTCATCAGCTGGGTGGTCAGACTGGCGACTCCGGCCTTTGCCGGATCTTCGGTGAACTGACCGCCCTTGATAACCAAGGTCAGGTTGATCAGGGGCAGTTCACGATGCTCGATGCCCAGCACATTCATGCCGTTTGCCAGGCGATCCTGCCAGATCTGCGGAAGGTTGATGTCGGGATCCGGACCCGGTACGGGCATCACCGAACGGTCAAATAAAGAGGGGGTGCGTTCGTAGGCCTCCTCCTCCTCCTCGGCTATGGCAACCTCGGTGGCATTGAGTATATCCTCCTCAACCACACCGGCGTCAACTGACCCCTCTGCTACCAGTGCCAACTGGCCCTTCGGAACAAAAGAGGTGGCCAGATAAGGCTTGCCCTTGACGTACTGTTCATAGACCCTCAGAATATCATCACGGGTCACGGCTTTGGTTCTTTCAATGTCCTTTTTGTAAAAATCGGGTGCCCCGGCATATTCATTATAACGTGCCAGCTGATTGGCCTTCCCCAGAATAGAGCTGATCCCGTTGTAAAAACTGGTCTCCTGACCCGCCTTGATCCGCTCAACATCCTCTTCGGTAAAACTCTCCAGCTCAAAAAGCGCGAAGGCTTCAAAAATCGCCTCCTCAACATCCTTCAGGCTCACCCCCTCATTCGCGGTGACCGAAATCCCGAAAGATCCGGCAATCTCCTGGCTGCCATTGTAGGCACCCACCCCTGAGGTCAGTTTCTTGTCGCGCACAAGCACCTTGTACATCGGCGCATCTTTGCCCCTTGACAGCAGCTGTCCCAGGTAGCTTAGGGCATAACTGTCGGGACTGAACTGCTCAACGGTTGGCCATGCCATCCGGAATTGCGGAGCCCTGGCAAAGTTATCTTCGTGATAAAGCTTACGGGTCTGGTCAAGGCTTACCGGGTTGGGCTCAGGATCTTTCACCTCAGCACCCCCCGGAATTTCGCCAAAATATTTCTCAATCAGGGCTCTGGCCTGATCAGGTTCAAAGTCACCTGCCAGCACCAGTGTGGCGTTGTTGGGCACATAAAAACGGCTGTGAAAATCCTTCACATCCTCAAGGGTGGCATTAGCCAGGTCGGCCATCTCACCAATGACGGTCCAGCTGTATGGATGTCCCTTTGGATATAGGTTTTTTGCAACCACCTCGCCGGTAAATCCATAAGGGGCATTGTCGACACCCTGGCGCTTCTCGTTTTGCACAACATTCTGCTGGATGGCAAAAGTCTTCTGCGTGATGGTGTTGCGCAGAAATCCCATCCGGTCAGATTCGAGCCAGAGAACCGTTTCAAGAGCATTTTTAGGAACCACCTCAAAGTAGGTGGTGGCATCGTTGCCGGTACCCCCGTTCAGGGTGCCTCCTGCATCCTGAACAATCTTAAAAAACTGATCTTCAGGCACATTCTCCGACCGCTGAAACATGATGTGCTCAAAAAGGTGAGCAAATCCGGTGCGGCCCTCGACCTCGCGGTTTGAACCCACGTGATAGAGAACGGTCAGGGCAACAATCGGATCTGAATGATCCTGATGCAGAATCACCTCAAGTCCGTTGGCAAGGGTATACTTCTCAAACGGAATGTCGAGCTCATCCTTCGGGGCGGTGCAGGCGGCAAGCCCGCCGGCCAGAAGGAGAAACAGTGCGAATCGCAGATTTCTTTTCATGACAGGTACATTGATGGGATTATAGTTTCGGGTGAAAACATTAAAGATAAGAATTTTAGGTGTTACTGGATATGTTTTACAGCGACTTGAGAATGGCGTAGGGAACCGTCACCGGATCATTTTTTTGCTACGAATTCGAGTACTTTTTGTGAGTATTTTTCTTTGGATTTTGGCAGTCTGAATGCCCACTCCATCACCGCTCCCTCTTGTCCGGCAAGTTTCAGTCCTCTTCCGGCCCGGGGAACATCCCCGCCCGTGAGGATCCTGACCGACCCACGGCTTCCGCTGAGTCCTTCAACCTTAACCCGGTAGGTGCCTGCGTCGAAATCCTCATGAATGATTCTCACTCCCTTTGAAGGGTCGCCCGGCCCGGGCTGTGCGTACAACGGCAAAACAGCAATGCCTCCTGAATGATGGATCTCTGCCGACAGTTCATCTGCTGAAGACCCGAGCGTGAGCGTTAAAAACCCGTCTTCAAGTTTGGCCTCCATCTCAACTCCGTTGATCACCACCCGCTGCAGTTGCGCTCCGCTGAGCAGGGGAACGCTGAGTTCAACGGCCGTTTTGTATTCCGGTGCTGATCCCTTGCTGAAAGCCCGGCGGCTGAGTTTTACCTGCGTAACTTCAGCTCCCCGCTCCATTTCAAACCTTACCAGGTCATTGCCCATTCGGATCTGATCAACATCAACCCGGTTCCAGTGCATCGGAAAATTGGCGCGCATCCGGGTAAGTCCGTTCAGCACATCCACCTCCAAACCGAGCATCCCCTCAATGGCCGGCTGCAATACCATGGTCTCGCTCCAGCACTGATGACGGCAAACCCCGAAGGGCTTGTACTCGCTGCCGTGAAGCACTTCGGGCACATATCCCAGCGATCCGGTCTTGTATTCAAGCAGGTTATTCATCATCTTCGAATAGCCCTGCGGAATCCGGTTCAGGGCAAAATCCCCCAGCGAGGCCCATCCCGTGAAGAGGGGCCACACACTTCCGGTGTGGTAACCACCGGGACCGAAAAATGGGGCGCTTTCTGCAACGATGCGGGTGCCCCAGTCGGTGGTAAATTCACAGCCCGCTATGCGGTTCATGACCGATGAGGCCCTCTCAAAATCAACCCTTCGGCTACTGATCGCATCGCCTCCTGACTGCAGGTCAAGCACCTGCTTCCAGTAAACCGGAATGGCCGTCATCACTGAGGGTTCGGCCATAAAAGTGCCATCCCGGTAGAGTCCGTGGTGAAAAAACTGCAGCTCCGGATTCCAGAATTTCCGGTTGAGGCGCTCAAGCACAATGCCCTCAAGCTCAATGTACCAGTCGGCCTGCTCCTGCAATCCGAGAGCGGATGCCATAACTGCCGAATTTCTGAGCGCCTCTGCCCAGCATGCCACCATGTATTGGGTTGTGTGCGTTCCGTAAAGTCCGCCCCCCTCCTCCCAGCCATGACCCTGCTGGGTGTTCTCGATCAGGTAGTCGCCGTCGGTGTCGGTTGAGAGACAGAATTCGATTGCCCTTTGGATCGCGGGCCATTGGCTGCGAATGAATTCAACATCTCCCGAATGCTTCAGATACCGCCCCGCAAGAACCAGGTAAAGGGGAGTGGCATCGGCCGCATCGTAATGTGCGATTCCCGAAGTGGTCAGTTCGTGGTATATCTTGCCTGAAACATCCTGGTAATCTGCAAAGAGCTGAAGGATGGTTTTTACCTTATCAAAATCGCCATACCCGAGCAGCGCCAGTCCGCTCCACACCGCATCCCGGCCAAAGTACCAGGCGTAACCGGGACGGCCATTGACCTTGTGTCCACCGTTCCAGCCATAAGCGCTGGTGGCATATCCGGCAACCAGCGACCGGCCGATTCCGGGGGTATTCACCACAAAACGGTCGGTTCCGGTGATGGCCCAACGGTAGCCCTTGTTAAAATCGTCATCAGGACCATTAATCGAGAGCTTTCCATCAAAGAGCGAACGGGCATTCTGAACCGCTGCCAGATATACCTTCGCAGGTTCGGCCATTGCTTTGTGATAGGCTGCACTGGCCTCCCCGGGTCCGGTCGGAGAGGTTGCAATCACCAGGTCGGCTGCTTCCCCTGCGTTCAGTACAATATCCATCTGGAGAGCCACCATCAAACCTTCGTCTGCCCGGGCCTCACGGCTCACCACCTTTCGGTTTACCCCCGCAACCGTCACCAGCTCTCCGCTGCGGTCGCTGACCACCCAGGCCGATATACCCTCATCCCAGCCATAGAAAATATCTCCGGTGACCCGCTCTGAATAAGGCCACATGAAGCGCTGGTTGCTTTTCATTTTGAAGCGCACCTCCAGGGGTTCTCCTCCTGAGTATTCATAATGCAGCACCAGCGTTGGATCGGTGGGGTGCACAGTGATCACCTCCAGC
>CAYGOU010000245.1:3027-4538 GCA_964351455.1 uncultured Porphyromonadaceae bacterium | reverse complement strand
CCGATTGCACCGTACGGACTGCCCTCGACGATGGAGATACCCGATAAGATCCGGCCCTTCATCCAGTCGTCAGATGCCATCCTGCTCGAAAACCATGGCGCCCTGACTCTGGGAAGCGACCTGTTGAATGCCTACCACAAGATGGAGACCCTTGAGCACACCGCCAGCATTGTCTGGAAAGCCATGCAGATCGGCAATGTTCAGGTGCTGCCGCAGCATGAACGCGACCGCCTGATGGGACTCCGCGATTACTACAAGCTGCAGGGCCGGGTTGAGGCCTGCGATGCCACACCGATGAAATCCGAGGGATCCTCATGCGGGTGCCAGGTGCCCACCGTTCCGCTTCAGACCGAAGATCCGCAAGTGAAGGAGATCGTTGAACAGGTGCTGACCAGACTCAAAAACAGCTAAACCATTATCCCCATGAAAATCATCATTGCCAACCCAGGGAGTACCTCATACAAGTGCAAGCTGTACCATGCCGGCGACATGCGCATCCTCTTCGAAGCCACGGTTGAACGGATTGGCACGGCCGACGGGATTTTCTCATACAACTTCAGCGATCAGGTGGTGGTTGGCGAGACCCTGGCCATTCCCGACTATTTTTTTGCCGTCAACCTCACGCTTGAGGCCCTGAAGAAGAAATTCTCCATTGACGAAATATCAGCAGTGGGTTTCAAGACGGTGCTGGCAAAAGGCTATTCTGGCTGTCATGAACTCACCGAAGATGTCATTGCGGGCATGGAGGACTACCGGATGCTGGCACCGGTGCATACCGACGTGTACATCACCGCCATCACGGTATTCAAAAAACTGCTTCCGGATAAAAAACTGATCGGACTGTTCGAAACCCATTTTCATCAGCAAATTCCGCTTGAAGCCGCCATGTACGGTATTCCCTACCGGTACTATGAAAAGCACGGGATCCGCAAACTGGGCTTTCACGGGGCATCGCACCGCTACATCGGCATGAGGGCCATGGAACTCTTCGGAGCCGGCAAGGTGATCTCGTGCCACCTGGGCGGCAGCTCTTCGGTTTGTGCCATCAAGAATGGCTGGTCGGTCGACACCTCGATGGGAATGAGTCCGCAGAGCGGCTTGCTCAACGCCAAGCGCACCGGTGACCTCGATCCCTTTGCCCTCTTGTACCTGATGCAGAAAGAGAACCTCAGCGCCGGAGAGGCCGGCAACATCCTCATGTCAGAGGGGGGCCTGTACGGAATCTCCGGGATTAAAAGCGGCGACTTCCGCGACATCGAGGAGAAAATGGCTCAGGGCGATGAGCGCGCCACCCTCGCCTTCAACACCTTCGTTTATTATGTCAAGCGTTACATCGGCGAATACCTGGCCATCCTGAACGGAGCCGACTGCATTGTTTTCACGGCAGGTGCGGGCCAAAAGGGAGTACAGCTTCGCAGGGCAATCTGCGCCGACATGGAAAACATCGGCATTGAGCTCGACGAAGAGCGCAACGCCGCCAACCCGAAAGAGGGACTCATCTCAACCGACCG
>CAYGOU010000245.1:0-2927 GCA_964351455.1 uncultured Porphyromonadaceae bacterium | reverse complement strand
TCGACGAAGAGCGCAACGCCGCCAACCCGAAAGAGGGACTCATCTCAACCGACCGGTCGGCCGTGAAGATCGCGGTGATACCGACGAATGAGGAGTATATTGTGGCGCGGGAGGTGGTTGGATACTTGGCGTGACGCGTGACGCGTGACGGGTGACAGGTGACGCGTGACAGGTGACGCGTGACAGTTAAGCTTTGCGGTTCAAACTTGAAAGCAATCCAGTAAGCATCCTTCTCACCCGATGTAATTCGTTCAGAATGCCGGAAGAATGAATCTCACAGAACTTTAATCTCTCTGAAAGCAAAAGTTGGGTTTCAAGTTCCGAGAGCGAAGCCAGTGATATGTAAATGAATTGCTTAAGCTCGCCGGTATTTTTACGGGCACTACCTTCGGCAATATTTGAGACGACAGAGACAGCTGCCCTCCTCATTTGCTGCGAAAGACCAAATTGTTCAGTTCGGGGAAATCCTTCCGTAGCCTGATAGATTTTTTCTGCAAAATCCATACTCTTATTCCAAACATCAAGTTCTAAATGTAACATGACTATATTCTGTTTCAGAATAATAGATGCATTCAGTAACCGGAATTGGAAAAAGCTTATATGAAAAGTGGCGCGTCACGCGTCACGCGTCACCTGTCACCTGTCACGCGTCACCCATAAGCGGCCTCGTTCCACCTCAGCTCTTTCTTAAACTCCCTCAGATTGGTGTTTTCATCGATCAGGAGCATTTCTATATCGGCCATTTCGGCGAGGTTTTCGAGGTATTCGGGGGTAATGGCCTGGCTGAAGACGGTGTGATGTGCACCGCCGGCGTAGATCCAGGCGGCGGCTCCCACTTCAAGGCTGGGCTGCGGTTCCCAGAGGGCGCGGGCCACCGGAAGTTTGGGCAGATCAGCGGGTGGAGCGACCACCTTGACCGTATTGACCAGGAGTCTGAACCGGTTGCCCATATCCATGAGGGAGGCATTCAGGGCGATACCGGTAGGGACGTTGAACACCAGTCTGAGCGGATCGGCTTTGCCTCCGATGCCGAGGGGATGGATTTCAAGGCTCGGTTTGGCCGCGGCGATGCTTTCGCAGATTTCAAGCATATGGGCACCCAGCACCTGTCCCCTGAAGGGATCAAGATGGTAGGTATAGTCTTCCATGAATGAGGTGCCTCCGGACAATCCTTCGGCCATCACTTTAACTGCACGCACAAGGGCTGAAGTCTTCCAGTCGCCTTCGGCACCGAAACCATAACCGTCGCGCATCAGTCGCTGAACGGCCAGTCCGGGCAGTTGTACCAGTCCGTGTAAATCTTCAAAATTGGTGGTGAAAGCCTTGAACCCGCCCTTTTCGAGAAACTCGCGGAGTCCTGCCTCAATTTTTGCCGCCTCCACCAGGGAGTTGTAGTGCTGGCCACCGGGACGGATCTCCGGAGCCACGTTGTAATCCTGCTGATAGGCTTCGAGGAGGGCGTCGATGCGCGACCTTGGGGCCGAGCCGATGGCCGCAGCCAGGTCGCCGATGCCGTATCCGTACACCGAAAATCCCATTTTAAGCTGTGCCTCCACCTTATCGCCCTCGGTAACGGCCACTTCGCGCATGTTGTCGCCAAAGCGAACCACCTTCAGGTTCTGCATTTCATGCCAGCCGGCGGCCGAGCGCATCCAGACTGCGAGCTGTTCCTGCACCGGCTCATCCTGCCAGTAGCCCACGATGACTTTGCGGTTGATGCGCATGCGGCTGACCATGAAACCATATTCGCGGCCGCCGTGGGCCGACTGGTTGAGGTTCATGAAATCCATGTCGATCTTATCCCAAGGGATCTCGCGGTTGAACTGGGTATGGAGGTGAGCGATGGGCTTCTGCAATGCCTTGAGACCCGCGATCCACATTTTGGCCGGTGAGAAGGTGTGCATCCAGGTAACGACTCCGATGCAATTCTCCTGGTTGTTGGCCTCGCGGCAGACCCTGATGATTTCATCCGGGGTCTTAAGAACGGGCTTGAAGCGGATGATTACCGGAATATGCGCTGAGGCGTTCAGTCCGTCAACCACTTTACCGGCATTTTCGGCCACCTGCCGGAGGGTCTCTTCACCATACAGATGCTGGCTTCCGGTCAGAAACCATACTTCAAGCTTATCGAGATGCGAATTCATAATTCAGCGGGTTATTGTTATGCTAGCGTAAAGATAATCGTATTTTATACACTTATTGGGAAAAGGTTGCAGAAAGGTTAGAGAAAGGTTACAGAGGGTTACAGGAAGGTTACTTTCGCGTATCGCCTATCGCGTATCGCCTTTCCTCTCGCGTATCGCCTATCGCCTATGATTTATCCCCCACAAACTGCTCCTCTTTGTTCTTGAACAGCACGTTGAAGGTGGTGAGGCTGCCATAGATCCGGGTGATGTACTGTTCGAGGTCGACCTTTTCCTCGTCGGTGAGGTTGCTGGCGTTTATTTTCTGCTCCATGACCCTCAGGCGGTCACGCACCATGACGATTTTGTGAAAGAAAGCATCGATTGGGATCTCCTTTTCCTTCATGGATTTATCACCGGGGTAAAGGATCATTTTTCCGCCGGTCCATTTCTGTCCGAGCGGCACGGTCTGCTGGATGTCGCTGAAGCGGTTCAGCACCCTGACCAGGCTCTTTTCGATCTGTTCGTATGATGCCAGGTCATCGGGTGTTTCAACGGCTTCAATGACCTCGAGTCCGACATAATCTCTTTTGATGATTCTGACTCCATGCTCGATGAATCCGATTTCGTATGCATCCGAGCGAACCTGAACGATGACTCCCTTGCCCATTTGGGGGTGTTTCACCCGTGATCCAACGCCTAAAGTTTCTTGCGACATTTCGTGAAGATTTATGATTTTTTGATTATGACCCCTCTGAAAGGATTAAGGCTTTGTTTTCTTGATAAATAAACTTTCAAGCTCCT
>CAYGOU010000244.1:0-4612 GCA_964351455.1 uncultured Porphyromonadaceae bacterium | reverse complement strand
AAACAGAACCGTCGGGGTTCAGAATCAGTTCTGAAGGTTCATAAGGTATCATCCTTCAAAGCTATCCAAAATTGAGGTGCCTTCAAAAAATTGAACGAGGCCGTTAACCTTTTTCTAAATTTGTACCCGGATAAAATGAGATGATCATGATACAGCGCATCCAGTCAATATTTCTTTTTTTTGCAATCCTGGCTTCAGGACTGATGTTCCTTTTTCCGATTTTGAATCTTGTTAGCCAGACTGGTGATGAATGGAGACTCACTGCCAAGGCGATCAGCCGCATCGGAGATGGGGAGGTGCTTTTTTTGGTGCTTCCCTTTACGATACATCTGAGTCTTGCGACCCTGATACCCCTGGTTGTATTGTTTCTTTACAAAGTCAGAAGCCTCCAGATGAGGCTGACCCTGATCAACATGGTATTAACCCTGGGATTGCTGGTGCTGATGGGTTTATACGGAATGAAGGGCAGTCTTCAGCTTGAAGGAAGCCTCACTCCCGGTTTCATATCGATCATGCCCCTAATCTCATTTATCCTGCAACTGCTGGCATTCAGGGCGATCCGCCGGGATGATCTGCTGATCAGAGGATTAGACCGGATTCGTTAATAACCCGATGAACCATATCCGAACCTTGGGTTAACCACATTGTTGTAAATGGAACCAAAGGTGTAGGAGAATCCGATGTTGATGGAATAATCGAACTGGGTGGCCAGCTGTCTTTGTTTTAGCAGAATTTCTTCAGGAGTGGCATCGGCCTTCGGAAGGGAGAGCTGGTCCTGAATATAGGCTGCATCGCCTCTGATGCTCAGGGAAAGGCCTTTGAGGATTCTCAGGTAAACCCCTGACCACATCCGGATGCTGTATTTTGAAATGTCGGGCAGAAAGGTAGATCCCTGCAGGGATGAGCTGACGCTTCCCCAGGGTTGTCTGAACTCCACGGCAATGGCCAATTGCTGGCCGAAAAGTCCCTCCTCTATTTTGTTATATATGGTAGTGTCGCGATAATAGGTGTAACCATACCCTACGCGGTACTGAATTCTCAACTGCTTGCGGCTCGATTCCTTGTAAGGGAAATAGTTGTATTCAATGGCCGGGTATACTGACCATGAAAAACGGTTGTTGCTGTACGAACTTGATGATACGGAAGCCCTGCCGCCAACCGACCAGTGGTCGCCAATGCTTTTGACCAGGAGGTGTCTGAATGAGGCGCTGGTGCGGTTTGAGCGAATGAGGGTATCTTCAAGTTGATACAAGCCCAGTCTTTCATCATAGCCGGCAGCAAATTCAATTTTCCAGTCGGGAGTGATCTTCTCTACAGACAGGTCGTTCTCAAGTTGGAGACTGGTGTAGCTTGCCTCTCCATCGAATCTGCCACTGAGGTCCAAGTCAAACACCCAGCTTTTCCATTTGTCCTCCACCAATTGGTCTGCTGCGTTTATCCGTTTTCCATTCAGGCCATAGCGGATATCGATCTGATGGGCCAGGGGGGTCTGTCCTACGTATTGCATCAGTCCTATTCCCATCATGCGGGTATAACCCTGACGGGTGAGGTCACTGGTTTCATCCGGTGTTGAAACATAACTGATTTTGTTGTCAACTCCCTCAAAGCCGCCCTTTCCGATCAGATTAATCTGGTATTCGCGACCTCCCGACCCGGTTGTTTGCTGGGTCATGAGCACATGTACGTCGGCCTCATGGCGGTCTCTGACGAAATTGACATAAGGTATTTCTCTTCTGAGGTAATCAATATCGCATCGGTTGCAGTCGATAAAGATTTTAACCGCCAGTGATCTGTCGTACATGGTTTCGCCGTTTTGCTCCTCCTGGGCCGAGACGGTGTTATTGGCAAAACAGGTTGCCAGGATAAGCATGACCAAAAAGAGTTTGTTCATCCGGTTCAGATTTGGAACAAAGATAAACCTGCTTTACGGGCTCTTTCAGTCGTGGTTGTTAAAAAAAGTTAATCAGATGATCTCAATCTGATCGCGGCTGGTGATCTTTTCGCAATACCTGCACTTAAGTCCAACCGGGTTTTTGTCGACCACATCAAACCGTGTGGTCATGGTTTCATTGTTGGTGATGCACTTGGGGTTCATGCACTTTGCAATGCCGATGATTTCGTCTGGAACGTTGACGACCCTTTTCTCAACCACCTCGTAGTTTTTGATGATGTTGAGCTTGGCATCGGGGGCCACGAGAGCGATCTTGTTGATGTCATCGTCGGCAAAAAAGGTGTCGGCCACTTTGATGATGGCTTTTTTGCCCAGTTTAGCGCTTTCGAGGTTGAATCCGAAGGTTACCTGATGTCCGGTGTGGTCAAGTCCCAGTATGGAGATGACATTGAAGAGATATTTTGAAGGGATATGGTCGATAACGGTGCCATTGCGAATGGCGCTGACCTTGAGTTCTTTCTTTGCTTTCATGGCTTTAGTTTGATTATCTGGCACCCAAAATTTTCGACAAAATCGCCATCCTGGTATAAACACCGTTTAAGGCCTGGGTAAAATAGTAGGCCTTTGAGTTCGAATCGACATCGGTGCTGATTTCGTTGACGCGGGGCAGGGGGTGAAGGATCTTTACGTTTGGTTTCGTTTTATCAAGCATCTGGTTTTTGAGGATATAAACATTCTTCACCTTTTCATATTCAAGGGGATCAGAGAATCGCTCGCGTTGCACCCGGGTCATGTAAATGATGTCGGCCGACTCGATGTTTTCGGCCAGATCCTTGTGTTCGTGGTATTCAATTCCCTTTTGATTAAGAAGCAGTTTGTATTCGACCGGCATCATCAGTTCATCCGGTGCTATGAAATGGAAGACGGGGTTGAAATGAATCATGGCCATCAGCAGGGAGTGCACGGTTCTTCCATATTTCAGGTCACCCACGAGGCAGATGTTTAGCTTTTCCAGTTTGCCCTGCGTTTTACGAATCGAATAGAGGTCAAGAAGGGTCTGGGTGGGATGCTGGTGGGCGCCATCTCCGGCATTGACTACCGGCACCGAGGATATCTCACTGGCATACTGGGCGCTTCCCTCGAGGGGGTGGCGCATCACAATCAGGTCGCTGTAATTTGCCACCATCATGATGGTATCCTTCAGCGTTTCGCCCTTCGAGACGCTGGTTGAGGCGGTCTCTGAAAATCCGACGATCCTTCCGCCCAGGCGGCTGATGGCCGATTCAAAGCTAAGGCGGGTTCGGGTCGATGGCTCATAAAAGAGCGAAGCGATCACATGGTGTTTCAGCAGCGGCTGGTTGGGCTCACGTTCAAAATCCTCAGCGAGGTCGAGGATTTGCTGAATCTCATCCGCTGAGTAGTCGTTGATGGAAACCAGACTCCGGTTTTTCATGGGTAAGTGTTTTTTAGGAAGTTGGGGCTAAGGTAAAAAAAGCCACAGAGGGTGCAGGGGAAGGACCGTGTATCTTTTCAAAAAATTATGCACAGTTCATGGATCCAGAATTTCGAGTCCTTCAAGCTCCTTAAGCCGGGTTTCAACCCGCAGGAGTTTGGAGCGGGGCACCATTAGTTCAATTATTCCCTCTAGTTCAAAGGTTTGATTGACTATGGCCAGGTCCTCCTCTCTGATCAGTTTCATCACCACATTCATGAGCGGATATCCAAAACGGATCTTCAGGGAACGGGTTACCGGTAGTGTGACGATGTCAGCCACCTCAAGAGCCTCTTTCGCTGCACCTTTATAGGCCTGAATCAGTCCCCCTGTCCCGAGTAGGATACCTCCGAAATAGCGAATCACGACGATCAGGATGTAATGAAGCTCGAATGACAGAATCTGTCCGAATATCGGTTTTCCCGCGGTGCCCGAGGGTTCTCCGTCGTCGTTGTGCCTGAAGGCACCCGGCTCATCGCCAAGGCGCCAGGCATAACAATGGTGACGGGCATCGTGGTACTCCTTTCTGAGTGCTGTAAGCACCTCTTTGATCTCCTCCGTGTTTTGAACCGGATGGGCGAATGCGATGAATTTGGATCCCTTTTCTTTCAGGATACCAGTGGTTGCGGTGCGTATCGTTCGATATTGATCCACGGTGGGTGAGGCAACAGGGTGGTTAAAAGTACCAAAAAATGTGCGGTCCCAGGCGAAGCGAAATCCAATATCCCCATAAAAGCGATATTTGTGCCATAATTCAGAAAGAGGAACATGGCACAGGAGATCGAACGAAAGTTTTTAGTCAGAGGGGGTTTCATGCAGGAGGTGGTAAGATCGACCCACATTGTTCAAGGATACCTTTCGCTGAATCCTGAACGCACGGTTCGGATACGTTTACGCGGAGAGCGCGGATACCTGACCACTAAGGGACGGAGTTTTGACGGGGGGGTCAGCCGGTTTGAACATGAACGCGAGATTTCAATTGAAGAGGCCAGGGAATTGATGAGGCATTGTCTTCCGGGACTTATTGATAAAATCCGTCATGAGGTGGTCTGGGGCAGGCATCTCTTTGAGGTGGATCAGTTTCTGGGTGAGAACGAAGGCCTGGTGCTTGCTGAGGTTGAGTTATCGGCCGTGGATGAAGCGTTTGACCGGCCGGAATGGCTCGGCGAAGAGGTGACTGGCATTGAGCGGTATTACAATGCCATGCTGATGAGATTTCCTTATAAAAG
>CAYGOU010000243.1:0-4636 GCA_964351455.1 uncultured Porphyromonadaceae bacterium | reverse complement strand
ATACGAACCACTCTAAGTACCGGTCAAGCTGACTGATAAGGTAAAAGGGAAGATTAAGGAGTTTGATCTCCCGGTCTGAAGGCAAACGGACATCCTGAACAGACAATTCACCACTGTAAATCCTGATTGCAAAAGGATGTGGGGCAGATTCCATAAACTGATGCAAAGATCTCAATTTACCTATTGCACCAGACTTAACTTCGATCGGAATAAGCATCCCCTGGTAGGGGTAAACGAAATCCACTTCCGCATCGGCATCTATTTTTGGCCTGATCCAGAAATTCAACCGATTGAGAACGGATCGACTTAAGGAACGGATTTCCTGGCCGGCTAAATGTTCGGCAAACCGCCCTTTATAAACGTCCGCTATCGATTGGCTATTGAAAAGATCATCCTGAACCCCGGCAAAATAATTCAGCATACCGGAGTCGACCACCATCAACTTTGGAGATTTTCTCGAATCTTCGATTATGGGTAGCCGGGTATTGGTAACCGGGTAAACCAATTGCAGGATCATCGCTTTCTCAAGGGTGCGGAATGCCTCCGCCACCTCCCTGGAGCGATACCCTGATTGTCCAAATCCCTCAAACCTTACCCTTGAACCGGCCATGATGAAGCTCTGTCGGATCACGTGCCTAATGACATGCACAGCGGATGAGTTACGGGCATACTTTTCGACATCATCCAGGTATGATACCATCAAGCTGTCAAAAATCCTGGCTAAACCTGGCACATTCCCATTAGCCCAATATTGCCCAACTACTTCCGGCATCCCACCCGTCAAAGCAAACCGGTTAAACAGCGACATAAGCCGGGTATGCGCAAAGTCAGGGCATGGGACGGTACGCAAAGCTTCGAGAGCAGTCGGGTCGTTTCCGGCGTAAAGAAACTCCGTGAAGTTACAAGGATAAACAGGCAGATACTCTACCCGTCCTACAGGAATGTGTATGGAGCGGTCAAGCAAGGTTTCCAACAGTGAGCCTGCAGCGATAACAAAAAGATGGCCTGCCTCTTCGCGCAGGAATCTGAGGTAATTGATCGCCTTTGGTGAGTTCTGTATCTCATCTATGAATAATAAAACCTTCCCGGAAGACGGGGTGGCCTTTAAGACAAAATGAATGGCTCCGATCAATTCATCAACCGGATAATCCCGTTCGAATAATTCCCGATGGGACGGCTGCTCAAGGTTCAGTGAAAGGAATTGATCAAAACCTTGTGAAAAGAGATTGACCAGGGAAGTTTTTCCGACCTGACGGGCACCACGCAAAACCAAAGGTTTCCTGTCACGGTTATCCGCCCATTTTTGCAAATCGGCTAAGGCGTTTCTGTAAAACATGGTTGGTTTGTTATGTTTTGATACAAAAATATGTCAAATTATGTAAAAATTAGATACCAAAATATTGAATAATTTGTAATGTTTTGATAGATGTGGCAGATTCCTCTCTAGCCTCAAATCCATTCGGGAAAGAGCCAAAGGGGTGGCTCTCGATCACGTCGCGTCTCGCGTCTCGCCTATCGCCTGTCGCCTCTCCATCTCGTACACCAGCTCTCCGTCGCTCATAAGCTGCTCGTGGGTAAGGATCAGGTTGTCAAGGCTCTCTTTATTTTTACACAGATGTTTATGAAGAATACCCGCTTGATAAATCCTTTTGCTCAGGCTTTGCCTAAATGGCTGAGAATGCTTAAATTTCAGATATTTAGAATCTTATGAAAGCCTTGAAGGTCGTTTATATCGGTCTTATTATGGTGCTGGTTATCATTTCATGCGACCGGGAGATTGAAATACCAGATACCAATCAAACCAAAACGACCACGGGTACATTACTGGTTGAATTTAAAATTTCACATCCATGGCTGTCGCCTGAGAAAATTATCAGGATCAGCCTTAACGTCGCAAAAACCGGAGGTGATATTTACAAAGGGAATTATCTTCAATCAGCCAACGTAAGGAATACCCAGGAGCTTTATTTGTTTTACCTGACACCGGGAAGCTATTACTACGAAGCCGGCATAGCGTGCATTTGCGGAGGTGATACCTGCTCAGCTGCGGGTTTTCCCGGAAATCAATGGGGAACAAAACACACCATGGGTACTTTTATTATTAAGGCAAATGAGATCACCACAATAATTCCGACCTTCCGCTGACATGAAAACAAAAGGGATACTCCTGTTATTCGTGGTGTTCTTTTTTGTCGGCTGTGAATCTGACATTGAAATATTTCATCAGGATGAACCAACCCCCGTTGTTTACTGCATCCTGAACCCGGAGGAGGATAATCAGTACCTGAGGTTATCCAGAACCTATGTTTCATACGATGCAACCAAACCTCCGGATGATGCTGACAGCATTTTATACCCATTCAGCACACAAGCAAAAATAGAGGAGGTTGAAAACGGAATTGTTGTTAATCAATCCATGTTTCATCCGCATGAGGTTGTAAAAGACTCCGGATTTTTTCCATCACAAATTCACTGGATCTACACATCATCCATGAAGATTTATCCTGATAAAGAGTACCGTTTGATTATTTACTCTGACAAATATGATCGAATTGTTTTCTCGACCTGTAAAACGGTGTCTTCATTTAAAATTATTGATCCCTATTATCCGGAGGTGAGAGATATCCATTTTCAAAATGATCATAACCCAATGTTTGCATGGACCAACAGCAAAAATGCAGGAATTTATCAGATTGGCATTGTCATCCATTATGATGAAACAATTGGGATGGTTACCGAAAGAAAAACTCTTCCCATTCATTTGAATTGGATATATCAAAACTCAGATTTTGATCAAACCATATACTCTTCAATTAACAGTACCCAGTTTTATTTACGCATTAAAGAGGGTATCAGGATTAACCAATATGCGCAAAGAACCCTCACATCCATTGACGTCTTGGTTAATGCAGGAGGTGAGGAAGTTGCATTCTTAAGTAAAATACAGCTGACAGGTCAGACCTTTAGTTTAATGGAATATACCAATATCTTAAATGGCATAGGGGTCTTTTCATCTCAATATAAACAACAGGTATCCGGATTCAAGGTGACGGATCAAACGCTGGATTCGTTGGCTTACGGCCAACATACCTTAGAACTCAATTTTACCGACAGAACCGGGTCGAGACGCTACTAGGGCATGAAAGAAACCTCTGTCATATCATTGGTCCTCCTGATAGTGCTTCTTAACACATCTTGTTCAAAGCACAGCATTCATAGTGATTACGAGCCCGATGCAAAATTCACCTATTCTCCTGATTCAGGAAATACTACAACAGTTTTCAGTTTTAGTGCCAGTGAAACCTTATACCAGGGTAATGAGGATAATCCGGTTTTTATCAGGTGGGACTGGGACGGAGATGGTGTATGGGATCAGATGTTTGGAACAGAAGCATCATTTTCACATCGGTTTTTAATCAAAGGGCAATACCAGGTCATCATGGAGGCCTCAACCTTATTCGGAAAAAGAGACACAAAGTCTGTATGGATCAATTGCGTTCAAGGCTATTCGCCGCCAAAACCGGATTTCAGGATCTTTCCTGATTCTGGCAATGTGCTGTCCCTGTTTCGTTTTGATGCAAGCTCCTCCAGGGATGATGAAGATTCACTGGAGCTGCTGGAGTTTAGATGGAACTTCGATCATGATGAGTCATGGGATACCGATTGGTCAGAAAATCCGATGGCCGAAATGAAATTTGAAAAGGAGGGAGTTTATCCGATAAAACTTGAAGTCAGGGATCCTCAGCTGATGAGCACTGCTTTAATGAAACCATTGGTTGTAACACGACTGAACTACAACATTGTAGCGGAATTTCGATTTACCTGTGGTTATTGCACAATTGAGGATGAATTTGTATTTGATGCGTCAGGATCTTATCTGACTGACTCCCCAAATGCCAAGTTAAAGTACTCCTGGGACATCAATAATGATAATGTTTGGGAGGAGGTCAACAGTGATTCTCCGGTTTTCAGGTACAGGATACCAATTGAGGGAAGCAGTTCGGTATGCCTTAGGGTAAGTGATGAAAACGACCTCTACATGACGCTGGTCAAGGTTATTGAAATTTTTCCCAGGAATGAACCCCCTGATGCCAAATTGACTTTAGGTAACAGATTTGGAAACCTTACCACCGTTTTTTATCTGCATGGATTTAAATCCTGGGACAGAACAACAAGCATAATGGACCTGATTTTTACCTGGGACACGGATGACGATGGATTAATCGACGATCAATACAGTAACCAGCGGGAAATATCCATAAACTTTGATAAACCCGGGAAATATCCAATTAAACTTTTCGTGACCGACCCGGGAGGCAAGACATCTTTTGACATTGACACCATTGTTGTAATCAACAGCCGAAATCCCACAATGCTCATTAAGAAAACCAGTTCAGAGGGTTTTCCGGATTACTACGGAGCAGTTAAGATCGGTTCAAGGTGGTGGATGCAATCAAACCTAAGATACATTCCACCTGAAAATTATGGGGGATACAGGGCGATTCCGTATAACGATGACTCAGCCCTATTAGACAGTTATGGTGCTCTTTACCAGTATGCCGCTCTTAGAGATCCCAAGAACCCCTGCCCAAAGGATTGGCGGATACCAACCGTTTCTGATTGGAGAGAACTAATG
>CAYGOU010000242.1:0-4655 GCA_964351455.1 uncultured Porphyromonadaceae bacterium | reverse complement strand
ATTTTATGCATTTCAGGAATAAGGACTCCGGCGAGGATGCCTGTCAGGGCGCCGGTCAATACGTCTGTTGGGAAATGCATCCCGGATCTCACCGACCAATATCCCGACAGGGATGCCAGGGCGAGGGTAGTGGTCCAGACGGTGCGGGTAAGTGCTTTGTTGTCAAACAGATCGTCGATGACTTTTGAAACAAAGGCGGCATTGTAGAAGAGGATGGTGGCATTGCCTGAAAAAAAGGATTCATTATTGCCCCCCCGAGCCCTCTCATAGGGTGTCAGGTTTGTGTTATAGGTGTATGGTCTGGGGCGGTTGAACAGCACTTTTGAGGCCAGCATGGTACCGGTTGCCAGGTAGGCTCCTTCGATATACATAAGGCCCAGGGTCATGAGAGGGGTCCACTCGAAGGTCGTGAACTTGTAATAGAGTCCGCCTCCCCCAACAACTGCTCCGGCCAGCAGCACGGATGCCGGTTCAAATGTTTCCCTGATTTCGTTAAGCCTCGGATTGTGCCAGCGGGTTGCGATCCGGTCAAATGGATTGACCTGAGAGGCCTCCAGTTTTGCCACCTCATCAGCGGTCATGGCGGTTTTTTGGTTATGTCCGTATGCCGAATAGTGCAGCAGCAGGGATCCCGGAACCATCAGGCTGACTTCGCGCCAGGGTTTTAACTGGTAAGGAAAGGGACTGACCGGCTGGGCAGTAACTGATTGAAACAGGTATGCCAGCAATATTAGAAACAGGTAATTCCGGGGGCGAGTCATCAGTCAAACAGGGGTTGAAGGTTGGTATGTTGTTTCTGATGATGGAGGGCTTGAATTTGCTCTGGCGTTATGCGGGGCAATGAAAGTTCAGGAAGCCGGTCGACCGGATAAAATGCTGCTTCGGTGGTTTCAAGTTCATCGGGTTTTTCCCATCCCAGCAGACTGCATTCAATGAATATCTTGTAGATGTAATATATGTCAGAGGGGTGAGCATGCATTTTCTTGTCCATCACAGCGAGCAACCTGACCGGAGTCACCCTGGCGCCCGCCTCTTCAAGAGACTCTTTAACAGCAACTTCTGACGGGGAAAATCCAATTTCCGCCCAACCTCCCGGAAGGGCCCATTTACCATCGATTTTTTCCTTCACCAGCAGGATGCGATCTTGTTCATCAAATATTACTGCCCTTACGTCCACTTTGGGAGTCTTATAGCCATTTTTTTCAATCACAAGCTTTGCTATTTCATCCGGATGAGCATCGAAGAGGGTGCTTAGGGCCTTGACCGATAAATCAAGAATTTCATTGTATCGTTGCAGGTCAAATTCGTTTCTGGCATAATAAATGCCGGTTTCAGCCAGGGCTATCAATCTTTTCAGCAGGTCATCCAGGGGATTGTTCATGTTGGAGCAGGGTGTCAATAATGAGCCGGTTTATCTCTCTTATGAGAAAAAGAGCGTATTTTTACGGCCGGTTTACAAATTCAAAACTATGAATTTTGGCGGAATAGATGCCGGGTTTACCGGTTATAACGACTCACGAATTGTGGTGCTTCCGGTTCCCTTTGATGCCACCTCCACATGGGGCAGGGGAGCCGACCGCGGTCCTGATGCGATCCTTGAGGCTTCGGCGAACATGGAACTGTTTGATATTCAAACCCGCTCGGAGGTATATCTCAGGGGTATCCACACCGCTCCTGCCGCTGGTGCATGTGAGGATCCCATTCAGATGGTCAGGGAGGTGGATGAGGCTGTTAGCCACTTTCTGGATGATGGCAAACTCCCAGTGGTGATCGGTGGCAATCATTCTGTATCCATAGGATCAATCCAGGCCTGTGCCAGAGCGGTGCCTGGTCTGACGGTGGTACAGCTGGATGCTCATACCGATCTGCGCCAGGAGTATGAGGGTTCGCCCCTGAACCATGCCTGTGTGATGGCCAGGGCCCGTGAGGTCTGCAAGGTTGTTCACATCGGAATCCGTTCAATGTGTGCCGAGGAGTTGCCTTACCTGGATGATGACCGTATACATTATGCCCAGGATGTGGTGGGAAAGGATGATTGGTATGAAAGGGTTCTCGGTAAGATTGAGGGTGAGGTATATGTAACCATTGACCTCGATGTATTTGACCCGGGGATTCTGCCATCGACCGGAACACCGGAACCTGGAGGATTACAATATTACGATGCCTATCATTTTCTGAGTTATCTGGCGAAACATAAAAAGATTGTCGGATTTGACGTGGTAGAACTTGCACCGACCGATTTCGACCGGTCTTCTGACTTTCTTGCCTCCAAGCTTATCTATCAGTTTATGAGTTTAATTTTTGCCCAGCAAGGCAAACAAATAAAATAAGGGATGAACAAAAAAGAGTTACTGGCTGAGGTTATTCAGCACATCGACATCAAGAGTTTTGATTCGACTCCGATCATCGATTCGATGAGGAAGATGTCGTTTTCATCACGCGACACCGCCAGAGCCACGGATATTTTTATGCGTATGCTCAGGGAGCCAGGTTGCACCAACATGCTGACCCTGGCAGGAAGCACAAGCGCAGGAGGTTGCATGCAGGTGTATGTGGATATGGTCAGGTCGAATATGATCGATGCCATTGTTGCTACCGGGGCCGCCATCATCGATATGGACTTTCTTGAGGCTTTGGGATACAACCATTACCGCGGAACCCTGGATGTACCCGACCAGGAGCTGAGGAGGCTCTACATCGACCGGATCTATGACACCTTCATCGATGAAGAGGAGCTTCAGGCTTGCGATATGACCATTCGCAAAATAGCGGATGAGCTCGAGCCCAGGCCCTATTCATCCCGTGAATTTATATGGGAACTGGGGAAATACCTCACCAGACATGCAGTCAAGAAAGACTCCCTGATCCAGACCGCCTACGAAATGGGAGTGCCCATTTTCTGTCCTGCTTTTTCAGACAGCAGCGCAGGATTCGGACTGGTCAAGCATCAGTGGGAGCGCCCTGACCGCCACCTCTCGATTGACAGCGTTAAGGACTTTCTTGAACTCACCATGATCAAAATGGAGGCCCCGACCTCCGGTCTTTTTATGATTGGAGGAGGAGTTCCGAAGAATTTCGCTCAGGATACGGTTGTTTGCGCTGAAATCCTGGGAAAGGAGGTGCCCATGCACCAGTTTGCCGTGCAAATTACCGTGGCCGATGTGAGAGACGGCGCCTGCTCATCATCCACCCTTAAGGAGGCTTCATCATGGGGTAAGGTTGAAACGATATATGAGCAGATGGTTTATGCAGAGGCCACAACGGTACTTCCGCTGATCATGAGCTACGCATATCACAATTTCGATTGGGCATCACGGTCACCCCGTAACTGGAACCGGCTTTTTGTAAGGTAGGGTGAAAAAGAAGGTTGACCCCTTTCCCGGTTGCGATTCGACCCATATTTTGCCTCCCATAAGGTTAACCAGGTTCCGGCAGATGGCCAGTCCAAGTCCGGTTCCTGAGTTGATCTTATTCAGGGGTTGTTCAAGTTGCCTGAAATAGTAGAAGATTTCCTCTGCCTTCTCCTTTTCCACTCCTATGCCCGAATCCCTTACGAAAAAGAGCAGGTGGTTTCCCTGCATCCGGCGATAACCAAACTGGATGAAGCCCTTGGGGGTGAACTTGATGGCATTGATCAGCAGATTGAGCATGATTTGTCTTAAGCGGTAAGGATCCGTGAGGATTTCGGCGTGATTGTCATCAAACTCCTTTTCAACCAGCACAATGAGGTGGCTTTTCTCCCGGTGTTTCTTTTCATTTTCTACCACCTCACGGATCTCATCAAGATGCTGGTTCAGGTGTGTGGCCACCTCCCTGATGGTGAGCTGCTGGCTTTCAAGTTTTGAAAGGTCAATGATGTCGTTGATCAGGTTGATCAGCTGATTGCTGTTCTGGTAGATGTATTCAAAATAGCGGGTCTTCTCCTCATTGGTTAGATTCTCTTCGAGAATAATTTGCGTGAAACCCACAATGGCATTGAGGGGCGTACGGATTTCATGTGACATGTTTGCCAGGAAAGCGGATTTCAGCTTGTCGCTCTCCATGGCCTTCTGTCTGGCCTCAAGCATGCTGGTTTCAGATTGCTTTCTTTTGGTGATGTCACGGATCTGGCAGCTAAAGACCGGAGGCTGAATGGCGGCAACCGGACCGGGTATAATTCTGAATTCAAGAAAATTGGTGCTTTTGTGGTGGTCGATGCTCGTTTCCAGGATATGGGCCTGCCTGGCCATCATCAGATTTTGAATTGTTCCGGCGTTGATATCCCTGAAACCCTCCATGATCATTACCTCTTCAAGGTTCTTTCCGGTGTAATCGGCTACTGATTCTTTAAAGACGAGCACCCCTGCAGGGTTCATGTAGCGGATGATCCCTTCATGATCGAGCCTGATGACCACATCCGGGATATTTCCGAGCAGGTACTTCCACTCTTCTGTTTCCTGCCTGCACCTTCTGGTTGTAGAAAGGAGCTTTAAGGTCAAAATTAAGATCAACAGGGTCAGAAGAAGAATAACTCCGAATAGAATGATCACTGCTTGCATGAAAAGGACTGATCCGAGGGATTAAGGATGTCTAAATTAGTTAGAAACTTATCAAACAGTCTAAATCATGGCGGAAAACGACAGTTTATGAGTTTTTTTTTGACGAATGATAATGCA
>CAYGOU010000241.1:0-4674 GCA_964351455.1 uncultured Porphyromonadaceae bacterium | reverse complement strand
CTATGAGCGTTAACCAGGCATTCAGGCCTGTTCCGAAGCCAGCTTCAAGCAATCTGACCGGATTTTGGTTAAGTGCCTGCAGTCCATGCCTGATGAAAATATGCATACTCTCTGAAATCGCTCCAAAGGTTGAGTGGTAATGCTCATTCAGGTTGGATAAATAGAGCGTATGCGAACCGTCCTGACTGACAACGATTTCAGGCTTCATGGTGACCAGGATGCTAATTTCCGGGCAATTTCAGTATTTTTGGGCGATTTCTAGCTGCTAACTAACTTATACCCGTTGGGATGAAAGCGATCAGAACAGAGGCAGGTGATCCGAAAGCCTACAGCGGTCCTGTTATTGGGGTTTTTGCAACCTGTGACCCGAGGATTGATGAGAACTCCCGTTTGCGCGCCGGCAACATTGTCAGGATGAATGCCGAAAGAATGGCAGGTGCGGTTATGCTGCCCGACGGACAAAAAGTTCCGGTGGTCTATTCGGATGTTCTGGTAGATTCAGAGCGTGAAGCGGATGCTGTCGCACGCATGTTCAAGCGTCAGGGAGTGGATATCCTGGTTGGATTGCCCGATACCTGGGCCTTTCCGCAGCTTACCCTGATCTCTCTTTTGGCGCACTTTCCGGAGGATACCCCGCTGAATTTCACCTGCGGCAACAGTGCCCCCAGACCGGGGGTGGTTTTTACCCACGCGGTTTCCGGGGCAGTTGCCCAATACGGAAGGCTCATGCACATCAATGTCGGAACCTGGGCAGATACCGGTCTTGAACCGATAATGTCAGATCAGACCTTCACCGACCTGGTTGACTGGCTCTATGCTGCGGTTACCTTCAGGTATCTCAAAGGGAAGAGGGTGGTGGTTTTTGGCCATGACAGCATGGGAATGGAAACCGCCCTGCAGCACGTCATTCCCACCAGAAACACTTTTGGAATTGAGATTACCCGTCTGGATATGAAATTGCTGGCTGATATGCTGGCAAAAAAGGCATGGGACCCCGGAGAGCTTAAGGCACTGCGAAACTGGATCGCCACCAGCTTTGGTGCTGTTGAGATACGCAATGATGAGGATGAGCAGCGCTTTCAGATGAGCCTGGCCATGTATCTCATCAGCCGCGACCTTTTAAATGACCTGGATGCCGTTGGCGGTGGTTTTATGTCGCAGCTCGAGTGGGGGTCAGATTTGCGAGGCAATCCCCTGCCGGTGGCCGATGCCATGGAATCGATTTTCAACTCGGATTTTGACCACAACGGAAAGAAACGGGTGCTCCCATTTGCCACCGAAGCCGATGTGCAGGGTCTGCTGACCATGCTGTTCTTCTCGGTTCTGAACGGAGGCAGTCCCCCGCTGTTTATGGACTTTCGCAAGGTGTGGGAACCTTGGGAAATCAAGCGGCTTGCCGGTGAGTTGAAACTCGATGTTGATCCTGCGGCCCTTTGGCTTAACAGGGGTTTTGTCGATGGAAACAACAGTGGTTCAGCATCCTTTAACTGGGCAGGAAAGCCTGGTGACTCCCCCGATGCTTTTACCCGCAACATAAGCTTTCCGCTTGCTGATCCCGACTATTTTCCGGGGCTCGGCAACTCCGTTACCTTTATCACACCGGGAGGAATAGAAGGCATTGCCGGACGGCTGGCTTTCAGTTCACTCTCAGGAATGTTCTCGATGATCTGGGACGAAGCTGTTACCGTTGAATTGCCCGGCAAACTGGCGAAAGCCGTTGCAGGACTTTCATCCGCTGAATGGCCCCATACTTTTGTGACGCCCAGGTATGCCACCATGATGGAATACAAGCATTACGCTCCGGCCAATCACCTTCACATGAACTGGAATCTGCCTGTTGCCCGTCTGCAGTATTGGATGGATCTTGCCAATGTTTTATCGGTTGATGCATGGCATGAAAAACCCTCCTTCAGACCTGGCGTCGACAGGCCTCTTCCCCTGCTTTACCTGCTCAACGGTGGGGAGAATGCAACCAAAATGATGAGAAAAAAATAGATGATCCTATGACGATTAATTTTTCAAAATCCATCAGGTTTCTTTTCGCAATGGCACCTGCTCTTTTTCTGGCGGCACCATTGTCGACAGCCCAGGAAAACATATGGCCCGAGGTTCCGGTATTTAAGCCCTATCTCGATAAACCCGGAAAAATCACCAAGTACAACACTTTCAATTTCCTTACCCTCCGGGATGAATCAGGCGAAAACTCAAGACAATCAACCGGTAATTACTGGGAGGTAAGCTATGTTTATGATTCAGTTTTCAGACAAAAATCCAAATTCAGGAATTTTGTTGTCAAACAGATCATTGACAACGATGGAGCACTCTTTTTCGAGGATACAACACAGGTGCACTTTGCCATTCAAAGGCCCGGAGGAAATATTTGGGGACGTCTGCTTCTCGTAAACGACAAGGTTTATCGTTTAAGAATCATCAAGGAACAGTCTTTTCAAAACAGGCTTGTTTTTGACGGTGAGGTGGAGGCCAGCTGGAATCCTTTCATCGAAAAGGTGCCACTGCCCCCCAGAATCGGATTTATTCCCGGGTGTGTTATTGTGAGAGCCACCCACAGTAAGTTTCATCATGTCCCCTACACATGGGATCATAAGGATACGCTTTTCACACAAAAACTCATGGGTCCATATTGGGATTTTAAACTGGATGCCCAGTATCCCGACGGAACTAAAGATACCTCTGTTTCAGCAGTGGAGGTCCTTGAAAGCTATTTCCGGGCAACCATCAAAGCCGGTGGGACAATCCTGAAAAGCAGACCCAGGGAGCTGATTTTTACATTAAAGGAGCAGGAGAATACCTTATGGGTAAGGGTCATGTCATCCATCGACGGAACCTATTTTGTTAGGGCGGTCCTGCAAAAGGATTCTGAAATCCTGCCTGCTGAGAAGGTGCTTCAATTGAATCCACCGGTAAGAGAGGATTCTTTGGGCCTGGAAAACTAAATACAAGTTTGATTGTATTACTTATTCCTGATTCATGAAACCTATTCCAAATTTTGGAATTCCGGGTCTTTGTTTTGTAAAACTAAACTGCAGTATAATAGGATGTTAAAGTTTCTTATGGTGTTTGGTCTGGTTTTGGTTCACGGTATGATAACAAACAGTTAACAGCCATGACACACAGAACCGGAAGGGTAATCGGAAAAAGAAACAAGTATGGGATGCTGGGCCGAAAGAAGTATTTCATTGTCGTACAGTTTGACCAGAGTTATAACAAAGTTGGTCAAAACCAGTGTGAATATGAGGTTGATCCTGACCTGTTCAACTCCATCATTGTGGGTGCATTTGTGAGAGGAGAATTTGAACAGGCTCCCGACGGACTAAAGCCAATCTATTTTCAGTAGATTGATTTTTCTGCTTGAACGCTGATTTTGCATGACCTGGAGTTTTTTTTCAGCTTCTCCGTTTTTTATTCAAAATACCTTATATTTAGCTATTGAACCCTTTAACATCAGTTCATGGCCAGTAGAAAAATTTTAAAAAAGGATATTGACCGGATCATAGATGACCTGGTCACCGATTGTTATATATGCATGTACGAACATCCCGACCTGGATATGTCTGGGTTTGAAACCATCATTAACGAGGCGATGTTTCTTCGTGATGACCTGATAAACCGAATCAATCATGCAGGTGAGGGTGGAGAGGAGATTAAGAAGAACTTTCAGACCATAAAGGCGGATCTCTCCGCGAACATTGCCAACCAATATGTGAAACTTGAAAGTCTGATCGGCTGATCGCTCAGACCTGGCAGGGCACTCCTTTTTTTATTAAATTTACGCGCCGGCTGACTTGGGTAAACCAAGGCCAGTTGGTTAAATTTTATGGAGCCAAACCGCCTATGGGTGCGTCTTTTAGAATACTGAGGCTTATCTTTTTTTTGCTTATGTTCAGTTCCTGTTTGATAGGGCAGGAGCAAGGACCGTTTAGTCATACATTTACGTGGATTGACCGGGATGATAAGGCAAAAAATGCTGTGCTGAAGTTTGAATGGATCAGTCAGGAATCCAGTGAGCTGTACCGGATAAAATGGTCTGTAATCTGGTTTGACCAATTCAATCAGCCAATGGTATCAGCATCCCAGAAGCCTTTTCTTTATCTTCATAAGTTTTATTTCAACATCAGTCCTTCAGCCCAGTTTCGCTGTATCACCTTCAACGAGACCAGTCAGACAGAGCTTTTGTTTCAGGACAGTGATAATCTGCTGATTCAATCATCGGGCAAAGATGGAGAGGAGATCACCATTGAGGCTGCGTTTTCTTATGGGTTTTCACGGGAAGAGATTCTGAGGGGCAATATGCAGAGAATCCGTCTTCACAGCGGAACTAAACTGCGGTATAGTTTTCCATTCATTGTCGCCGACAGGGGTCCCGAAAGAGTTGCTATTCAGGATCCTATAATAAGCCGGGAGGCAACGGTTCAATCCATGAAGAGCAGATTCGACAGAGACCTTGAGCAGATCAATATCCGCTTGGGCAGTTTTGCCGGATTTGAAGCGGACCAGCTGCTTTCAGGATTGTTCAAAGGATCATGGAGAGATGGTCCTCCCGCCGGCACCCCCTTTGATCGGATTGATTCTATAAGGGTGAGGGTTCTCTCTGAAATCAATCGCAGCAGGATTGTAACCGGGGACCTGAATCTTTTGATCAGTGAACTGGAAATC
>CAYGOU010000240.1:0-4678 GCA_964351455.1 uncultured Porphyromonadaceae bacterium | reverse complement strand
GGTGTAAACTATCTCCTGGGGATAAGATGAGTTCGATCTTCTTCGATCCAAAAACCAAAACACAAGTAGTAAATGGTTCTAAAATATCTTTGGTTTCGAGCAGGTAGGTGCTATCGGAATTCAGAACAGCCTTGAGCCCGGATTTTTGATTGTATCTGTAATCATCAGGTTCTCGCATATTAACCGTATCATAGGCTAATATGACCATGCCGATCTGGTTGTCTGTATTATTTAAGACTTTACCTGTTATAAGAGTAGCTTCCTGAGAAAAAAGGCTCAAGGAGAAAAAAAGGCAGAAGACAAATTGTGCTATTCTTTTCATGGCTATTTGGTTTATACTAATGGCGCCAAATAACCCCATATCCCCATCACGTCAAAATAAATGGGATGGATGCGGTGTAGGGAGTGATGGATTAGACAAAAGGCAGAAGGCAGAAGGCAGAAGGCAAAAATTGGTTAAAAGAGAGAAGATCAATGATCAAAGGGCTCTTTGCGGAGAGAATCTCAAGTCTGATAAAGTAGTTTTATTCACTTTCTTTCAGGATTTTCTCAACCAGAGCCTTAAGCTCAGGGAGTTGCTCATGGATGGCATTCCAGATGATCCAGGCGCTCTCGCTCACCGGGTCGTTTGGTTCTCATAAAATAGTAGCTTATCGCGTTCAACACTTTCAACCGCAAATGACTTTAATGCTCCCTCCATCACAACATCGATTTTGAAACCTGTGATTTGTTCCCCATAATATTGGATGTCTGCCAGATCAAACAAACTGAAGTTGCTATTTTCATCCACCCGTATCATCAGATCAATATCACTTTTGTAATCTGCCTCTCCCCGGGCCACGGAGCCGAATATCCAGGCTTTGCTGACCCTGGTATCCTTTTTAAGGATTTCTGTCAGCTGAGGAATAATGGTTTTCAGGTCCGGCGCCTTTAGGGTTCTGTATGCGACTTTTTCTTCGGCCAGCCGGATCGCTTCAAGCGCATCCTCCTCATCTCCCAACGCACAGAGAATCCGATCAGATAACCATGATTTCAACAATACATCATTTCCAATAAATATCAAAACCCCTCTACCCAATTCTTCATTCATCATTCATCATTTCTCCTCTCTCGCGTATCGCCTATCCCCTCTCACTTACCAATACCCCCAACTCACCACCTCCCGCTGACCCGGGCTTTGCGTACTTTCGTGCCTCGAATCAGAAATTTCACATGAGAAAAAACATCATTACGGCAGCCCTGATGCTGGTCATCCTCTCAGGCTGCGAATTCATCCCCTTCAGCGAGTACAACATACCGCCTTATGATGGCGATTTCACCTGGACCAAAGTGACAGCACATGCCCCGTGGAAAGCCCGACTGGATCATGCTGCGGTGGCTTTCGATGATAAACTCTGGATTTTGGGTGGCTACAATCCCGGACAAATGCAGGGCGACACCTATTTCGAGGATATCTGGAATTCAGCAGACGGCGCTGCCTGGCAACAGGTGAACGACAGCGCGCCATGGCACGGCCGCCGTGGACATGCGGTGATCACGTTCAACGATGGCAACGGCGAAGCCATGTACCTAATTGGCGGGTTTGAAGTGAATGAATCAAGCGGATACCGACAGTATACCAATGATGTATGGAAATCAACCGATGGTGCCACCTGGCAGCTGATCAAAGAACGTAGCTATCCGGAGCTTGATTCGCTCAATGACTGGTTCCCCAGAATGAACCACACCGTTGTGGCAGCCCAACATGGCGGACAAAACTACCTGTACCTGATCGGAGGCAGTACCATGCTTGAGGGCTTCAGCGCCCGCTATTCGATGAAATACTTTAACGACGTTTGGCGCTCGACCGACGGCATCAACTGGGAAAATCTGCATTCTGAGGACTACGGAATCCGCGCTGGTCATGCAGCCGCCGTTGATCCGGTCACCCAGCGTATCTACATCCAGGGCGGAATGTTTGGGGTGATATTCGAAGGCGAAAACAACGAAACCCAGCCCCTGCCCGACTGGCGGTGGCTGTGGAGCAGCGATGACGGAATCCACTGGACTCCCGAGAACGATACCGCCAACTTCGATCAGGGTTACCTGGGCAGGGCTGAACACCAGATGGCTTTTTACAACAACACCCTTTATGCTTTCCCGGGCAAAACCAATTCAACGGTGCACTTTCACTTCGCCCTGAAAGGCTACTACTCCATCTGGAAAAAAGAGGCCGGAAATCTATGGTCTGTCGACTCAAACGGCTCGGCCACCGATGCCCGTTACTCGTATGCCCTCGTAAATTTCGATCAAAAAATCTGGATTCTGGGCGGCGACACCAACACCAACGGTCCGGCCAACGATGTCTGGTCCGCTGAAATCCGCTAAAATGAACGCCATGAAAAAAGTTTACATCTCCCTCATCATACTGGCCATGTTCGCTTCAGGTTACACACAATCCCTGTCAGAGCGATTCAACATCCCGATAAAAAACTGGAATCTTCAACTGGCCAGTTTCGATCATTTTTACCCTACCTATCTTGCCGATCCCCTGGCTGTAAGGGTTGAGGTCTCAAGTCAGACCATGCTCTACAGCGATTTTGATTTTCAAGACCCCGTCAATACCGGTGGAGGGTATTTGGGCAAATTGACGATCTACCCGGCCGCACGCATTTCGTTGCTGAAGTTCTCGCCAAAAAGCAACCCCAGGTTGGGGGTATCTTTGGATTTCGGGGTTACCATTCCGACCATCATGCGGGCAGGTAACCACGACCTGATCGGCACCGATGGTATCTATTATTTTGCCGTCGCCGCCAACCCCACAGAATGGCTCAGTCTGATGTTCTCGAAACACCACATCTGCACTCATGTTGGCGATGAGTTCTGGTCAGGCGGGGTAAAGTCGCCCATCGACTTTGACCCCAACATCACCCAGTTGCCCGTGCGTGATGATTTTATTCTGATGGCTTCGGTACGACCCCTGTGGTTCTTACACAATCCTCATTGGGATATTTTACGTCTGTATGGGGATTTCGGCTTCTTCTTCCCGGGTGTCGATTTCATGGGCACCCGCCAGAATAAGCCCCACTATGAGGCCTGGTACAACTTTCAGGGCGGTGCTGAAATGGAATACTACTTTAAAAAAGAGATCTTTGGCGGATTTTACGCAGCCGTCAACGTCAGTGCTTATCAACTGAACGGTTTCTCACCCAATCTTTCGATTGCCGGGGGTTACCTGTTTCCGCAGGAGCGATTCGGGCGCCGCTTCAGAATCGGATTGCAATACTACAACGGACGCAGTTTAAGCAATCAGTTTTATAACCGTAAAGAGAAATTTGCAGCCTTTACGGTTGGGTTCGACATTTAATCTGACAATTTGTCCATTGCCGGTTGGGGGAATTGCCATTTTGACCGTACTGCCCTGATTACTATGCCATTACGTCACTATTGGTAGGTTGGTACAGGGTTTGATTTATCTCCCCAGAAACAAAAATTTGATTGTTAACCAATTAAAAAAAGGAGGCAGTTATGGTACTCATGAAAAGAAGCAACCCGGATTTTCCATCTCTCCCTTCTCTGTTTGACAATCTTTGGTCAAGAGATTGGATGGATTGGGCCAATGTGAATTACTCAAACACCAACACCACCATTCCGGCGGTCAACGTGATTGAGAAGGAGGATGCATTTGCCATTGAGGTGGCGGCACCCGGCATGAAGAAAGAGGATTTCAAAATCAATCTGGATGGTAACATTTTAACCATCAGCTCTGAAATGAAAAGCCAGAAGGAGGAGAAAAGGGAGCAATACAGCCGCAGGGAGTTCAGCTACCAGTCGTTCCAGCGTTCATTCACCCTGCCCGAACGGGTGGCCGACGCCGAAAAGGTATCCGCCCGCTACCAGGATGGCATCCTGAAGATAGACATCCCGAAAAAAGAGGAGGCCAAACCGAAACCGGCAAGAGAGATTAAGATCTCATAAAAAAAAGAAGCGATCTCATCAGAGCTCGCTTCTTTTTTATGCCCCACCTTACGGGGTTATTTTTTTACTTCTATTTTACTTAACAGGATGATGCTCCTCGGGTTTGAGTAGTCATACTGGTACAGTCCGTCGTCGCCGATCATCATAAGCACCCCGTCGACCGGAATCACATCGTAACCGCGGATATCCGGGAATTGCGCCACCAGGTGATCGGTGATCCTCATCGGATCCGAAACATCGAAAACCTTCAGTCCCGCATCCCCGTCACAAACGAAGAGCAAACGGCCATCAATGCCCAGTCCGTACGGCCCCTCCATCGGGTAGGTTTTCAGCTCAACAGGACGGGCAATATCCCGGATCGAAACCACCACCAGCTGGTTTACATTGTTGCCACACGCATTGCCTCCGCGCAGGGTGATGTAGGCCAGGTCTCCCTGCACCACCACCGGATCACAACCGGTGACGTGCCAGAAATCGCTCACATACATGGGCGAATTCGGAATTGAAATGTTGTAAATCCTCATTCCGTTCATCGTTCCCAGAAACATATGCTTACCCAGGATGAAGAGGGTTTCAATGTTCCAGCCCGCGTTGAATTCTTTTCTGAAAACCGGATTGTGCGGATCGGCCACCGAAAAGATGTGCAGCGTGGTCATGTCGACTGCAAAAAGCGTATTGGATGCCAGTCCGAAACGGGCCATCGACCCCCCGATCCCGGCAC
>CAYGOU010000239.1:0-4718 GCA_964351455.1 uncultured Porphyromonadaceae bacterium | reverse complement strand
CACCCACACTCACACCCACACTCAAACCCATTAGCCCAGATGGCGGAATCGGTAGACGCGCTAGTTTCAGGGACTAGTATCCGTTAGGATGTGCAGGTTCGACTCCTGTTCTGGGCACCAGCAAAAACCCGGCCCCTTAGCCGGGTTTCTTTTTTAGAGGGCACCACCTCCGGCAATTTGAATCAAACTCAGTATCTTTGCGACCTTAACAGCGTAAGTTCATGATCAAAATAACGTTACCGGACCAATCGGTCAGAGAATACAAACAGGGAATTACGGGGAATGAGATCGCCGAGAACATCAGTCCCCGGCTCGCCAAAGAGGTTTTGTCTGTAACCGTGAATGGTGAACTATGGGACCTCAGCCGGCCCATTGAGCAGGATGCTGAAATCAAATTGCACAAATGGGACGACGATGAGGGTAAACATGCCTTCTGGCACTCCTCTGCACACCTGATGGCAGAGGCCCTGGAACTCGAGTTCCCCGGCATCAAATTCGGGATCGGTCCGGCAATTGAAAATGGCTTCTATTACGATGTTGACGCTGGTGACCGCGTTATTTCTGAAGCCGACCTGGTTGCCATTGAAGAGCGAATGTATCTGCTGGCCGCTCAAAAGAACCCCTACCGCCGCGAAGAGGTATCCAAAACCGAGGCAATGAGTTTTTTTAACTCAAAGGGGGATGAGTATAAAACAGAACTGATCGGTGACCTCGAAGACGGAACCATATCATTTTATCACCACGGAACCTTCACCGACCTTTGCCGTGGTCCTCACCTGCCAGATACCGGCTGGATAAAAGCCATCAAACTGCTCAGCATCGCCGGAGCCTACTGGAGAGGCGACGAAAAGCGCAAGCAGCTTACCCGAATATACGGAATAAGCTTTCCCAAAAAATCGATGCTCGATGAATACCTGCTCATGCTCGAAGAGGCCAGGAAAAGAGACCACCGAAAGATTGGCAAAGAGCTCGAACTTTTTGCCTTCTCGCCAAGAGTGGGAATGGGACTGCCACTATGGCTACCCAAGGGAGCCCAGCTGAGAGAACGACTCGAAAATTTTCTGAAAAAGGTTCAGAAAGAGTATGGCTATCAGCCGGTGATGACCCCGCACATTGGAAGCAAAGAGCTTTATGTCACCTCCGGACATTATGAAAAATACGGGCACGACTCATTCCAGCCTATCACCACCCCGGCAGTTGGTGAGGAGTTCCTGCTAAAGCCGATGAACTGTCCGCACCATTGCGAAATATACAAGAACAAGCCCCACTCTTATAAAGATCTGCCAATCCGCTATGCAGAGTTCGGAACCGTATACCGCTATGAGCAGAGTGGCGAACTGCACGGATTAACCCGGGTAAGAGGTTTTACCCAGGATGATGCTCATATTTTCTGCCGGCCCGACCAACTGAAAGAGGAGTTTGCAAAAGTCATTGACATCGTTCTCTATATATTCAAAACCCTCGATTTCAAGGATTTCATCGCGCAGATCTCACTCAGGGATCCCAATAATCCGGATAAATACATCGGCAGCGACGAAAACTGGGATCGGGCCGAACAATCGATCATTGAAGTGGCCGCTGAGAAAGGGATCGTGGCAACGGTGGTTACGGGTGAAGCCGCCTTTTACGGACCAAAACTCGACTTCATGGTTAAGGATGCCCTGGGACGCAAATGGCAACTGGGTACCATCCAGGTCGACTATAATCTGCCTGAACGATTTGAACTTGAATACATAGGTCAGGATAACCAACGTCATCGCCCCGTGATGATTCACCGGGCTCCGTTCGGATCCATGGAACGTTTTGTGGCCGTTCTGATCGAACATACCGCCGGAAAATTTCCGCTTTGGCTCACCCCTGATCAGGCCATTATCCTCCCCATCTCTGAAAAACACCAGAATTACGCCGATGACCTTTTAAAATTCCTAAATAATAACGATATTCGCACCCTGATTGACGACCGGTCTGAAAAGATTGGTAAGAAGATCAGAGATAGTGAGTTAAAACGGATTCCATACCTGTTGATTGTTGGAGAGAAGGAGCAGACAGAGTGTACCGTATCTGTTCGGAAACAGGGTCATGGAGACCTCGGTGTAATGAAACCGGATGAATTTATCCGGCTGATAAAGAGCGAAATAGATAACCAGTTAAGCTGACCGGCTGTTTCGCAAGTGTTTAACCAAATTGGAGGATAAGCTATTAATCAAGTAAGACAGCGCCCGAACTTCCGCAAGAAGGATGACCTGAAGGACAAGTTCCGCATTAACGAGGAAATACGAGTTCCTCAGGTTCGTCTGGTCGGAGAAAACATCGAAAATCCCGGTATAGTCAACCTGATTGCGGCACTCAGAATTGCCGAGGAACAGGGACTGGATCTGGTGGAGATCTCTCCCAACGCCGACCCGCCGGTTTGCAAGGTGATTGACTACAGTAAGTTTCTCTATCAGCAGAAGAAAAAGCAGAAGGAACTGAAATCAAAACAGACCAAGATCATCGTGAAGGAGATCAGGTTTGGTCCTCAGACAGATGAGCACGATTTCAACTTCAAGCTGAACCATGCCAAAAAGTTTCTCAACGACGGGGCCAAAGTGAAAGCCTTTGTTTTCTTCAAGGGAAGATCAATTCTCTTCAAGGAGCATGGTGAGGAACTCCTCCTGCGTTTCGCCCAGGCACTTGAAGACTTAGGTAAACTTGAGCAGATGCCGGTACTCGAAGGCAAAAGAATGATCATACACCTGGCCCCCAAGAAGGCCCCTAAATAGATAGTTTTTAAATCAGTATACCATTATGCCAAAAATGAAAACCAACGCCGGTGCAAAAAAGCGTTTTACGCTGACCGGTACTGGAAAGATCAAAAGGAAGCATGCTTACAAAAGCCACATCCTGACCAAAAAATCGACCAAGCGCAAGCGCAACCTCGGTTATTCAGGTCTGGTTGCCAAGGCTGACGTGAAGAATGTCAAACTCCTTTTGGGAATGAAGTAGCCTTAACAGGTAGTGTTAACCAGGATGCAGTGCTGAAGTGTTGATCTCAACCGCCTTCATCCAAAAAACAAAAAAAAATGCCAAGAAGTGTAAATGCAGTAGCGTCAAGGGCCAAAAGAAAAAAGGTCCTGAAACTTACAAGGGGCTATTTCGGCTCCCGCAAAAATGTGTGGACGGTAGCAAAGAACACCTGGGAAAAAGGGTTGTCATACGCCTATCGTGATCGCAGAAACAAGAAAAGGAACTTCAGATCACTCTGGATTACCCGTATTAACGCCGCTTGCCATGAGCAAGGAATCTCCTATTCTGAATTCATGGGCAAGCTCGGTAAGACCACCATTGAACTTAACAGAAAAGTTCTGGCCGACCTGGCTATGAACAACCCTACCGCCTTCGCTGAAATCGTAAAGAAGGTCAAGGAGGTCAAATAGTCTGTACCTGCAATAGAGAAAGGGAAGTCAGCGATGACTTCCCTTTTTTATATCTTCGTCCTGGGCTTATCCCTGCAATCATGAAAGAACACCTTAAGATCGGACTCATTGGATATGGCAGGATGGGGAAAAAGATCGAAGAGCTGTGTGAAGCGACAGAAGCTGTCGTTGTTTTTGCCATAGACCGCCATAACCTTGAAGAGATGCGACCGGAACTGCTGAAATCAGCCGATGTCGCATTAGAATTCACCCATCCAGAATCCGCACCACGAAACCTGATCGCCTGTTTCGATGCTGGAGTTCCGGTGGTTACCGGCACTACAGGCTGGAACGATCAATTGCCGGACATCCTTGAAGCCTGCAAATCCAGGCAGGGTGGACTTTTCTACGCATCCAATTTTAGCATCGGGGTGAACCTGCTGTTCAGGATTAACCGCCTGCTCTCCTCCTGGGCCCATTTGAAGTATGGCTACTCGGCCAGCATTCGTGAGGTACACCATGTTCACAAGAGAGATGCTCCCAGCGGAACTGCCCTCAGCCTGGCAGGTGATATCCTGAATGCATCTGATCAATACAGCGCATGGAGCATGAAAAGTGTCTCCAAAGACAATGAACTGAGAATCGAATCGATCCGGGAAGGTGAAGTACCCGGAATCCATGAGGTAAGATTCAGTTCGCAGGTGGATGAACTGACCATCCGGCATGAGGCCTTTTCCCGTGAGGGATTTGCTCTCGGAGCATTGGCTGCCGCCAGGTTCATGGCCGGAAAGACAGGCGTTTATGGTATGGACGACCTGCTCAACGAGGGTTGAAGTATGAGGTACCTGTGGTTTATAACACTCTCAATTCTGGTGCTGCTGGCATCATGGATGTCGCGTCAGCCGGTTCTGCTGGTTGCTGAACTGCTGGTTATCGACCTGTTCATCACACGTCGCATCAACTGGTTATTCTGGATCAAACCCATCCCCTTTAAGATTCCGGTTTTCATTCATATCCTGATCTGGGTTTTTGCAACCACTCTCATCATCAGAACCCTCCTGGCCGACAGCTATACTGTCATATCCACCTCCATGAGGCCTACGCTCCAAAGAGGTGACAATGTGTTGATTTCAAAACTGGCCTTCGGACCTCGTTTCCCCATAACGCCCATCAATTTTCCGTTTGCCCACCATTACATTCCTTTCAGTCGTTGCCGCAGAAGCTTTGTGGATGGGTTTACCATGCCCTACCTGCGCGGAAAGGGTATCAGACCGGTGAAGCGCGGCGACCTCCTGGCATACAATGTTCCGGAAGGGGATACCG
>CAYGOU010000238.1:0-4759 GCA_964351455.1 uncultured Porphyromonadaceae bacterium | reverse complement strand
GGGCAACATTACCTGGGATGAGATGTTTGAACGCCTGAACACCGCCATTCACCAGTTTGCAAAAAGGCAGATGACCTGGTTCAGAGGTATGGAGCGGCGGGGGATCCGGATTGAATGGATCGAGGGTGAGAGATCCTTTGATGAGAAAGTTGAAATGGCGCTTGAACTGGTTAAAAACCACCAAAACAGGCCTGTGCAGTTAGCTTAGTGAAAAAGAAGGCTCACTTCGGTACCCTTGCCAGGGGTGCTTGTAACCGTCAGGTCTCCCTGCATTTTTTCGGTCAGCCGTTTTACCACCAGCATTCCAAGGCCACGCGACTTGACCTTTGTTCCGGGAAGCAAATGTCCGCCGGGGAACAGATCAAAAAGATGGTCGAGTGTTTCCCGGTCCATGCCAATGCCGGTGTCTTTCAACACAATGCTCAAGCCATGGCCTGGCTCTTGCTTCACGCCCAGGAAGATTTCGCCCTGGTTGGTATATTTAAGAGCGTTGTCGAACAGTATCTTGAGTATCTGAAAAAGGCGTGCCCGGTCAGACTCAAGGGTAGACAAACCGTTTGAGGGCAGTTCGACCACCAGTCGGAGGTGATCCTTGTCGTAAATGGTTCTCTCCTCAAGCATCTCATCTTCAAGATCTTCAAACATTTCGATCAGGTTGATTTCCTGCGGAAAGATGATCAGGTTGCCCGTCTCAAGTTTAGCCAGGTCGACCAGGTTTGAAACCAGGGTGAGCAGTTTCCGGGAGCTGCGACGAATCATCTTCGAGTAAAATACTTGCTCTTTCTTTGTTACTCCAGGTTCAGCAAGCAAGCCGGCAAATCCTATGATGGCGTTTAGGGGTGTTCTGATGTCATGAGAAAGGTTGGAGAGGTAGTTCGGAAACATCTCATGTTGCTCCTTTAGCTGGTTCAGCTCGGCCTCAAGATGATCGAGTCTGGCCATCAAATTGGCGGTTGAATTCATGGCATCCATGGGCAAAATCGTTTGCTTCCCTTCAAAGGTAATGCTTGGATGAGGGAATATACGAAACGGGCTTAACTATTTGACCAAATGGGAATTCTGGGTCTTCTGCTGCAAATACCGGTAAAAATCCATCTGGGCTCTCCTTTCCGGGGTCCCCTTGCAGAGGCGGTATTGATTGGTCAATCCGGCATCCAGAATCCTCGCTTTTGTATTGTCGGCCCACTGGATATCGAAGAAATCCCTGAACTCCTTCTTCAGGGCCGGATCGAGGATTGGGCAGGTGACCTCCACCCTGCGGTCGATGTTACGGGTCATCAGGTCGGCGGAACTGATGTAGCAGAGCTCGTTACCGCTGTTGCAGAAAATGAAAATGCGGGTATGCTCAAGAAATCTGTCGATGATGGCCATTGCCTGGATATTCCGGGTTCTTGGATCGTCTGGATTTAGTACCATTGAGAACATTCCCCTGATATTCAACTTGATTTCGACCCCTGCCAGGGAGGCCTCATAAAGTTCATTGATCAGATCCTGATCAACCAGGTTGTTTAGCTTCAGGTGGATATAGGCCGGCAAGCCCGCCCTGGCGGCACCTGCTTCACGGCGAATAAGCTGAGTCAGGCTCTCTCGCAGTTTAAATGGCGAAGGCAGCAAATAGTTGTATGTTCCTATTTCATAATTACGATTGAAGAAATTGAACACCTGTGATACTTCATCAGAGATTCCGGGATGTGTGGTCATGACCATGGCATCGCTGAAAACCCGGGCCGATTCTTCATTAAAGTTACCGGTACCCACGCATGAATAAAGGATGTCATTTCCATTTTCACGCCGGGTAATCTGACAGAGTTTAGAGTGTATTTTCAGGCCGTCTATTCCGAAAATGACCTTTACACCCTCTTCCCTGAGTTTGTTTGAATACTCTATGTTGGAGCGTTCATCAAAGCGAGCCTGCAACTCAACCACTGCGGTGACCTCCTTGCCATTTCTGACCGCATTCATCAGCGCATTGATGACGTTTGAATTTCTTGCAAGCCGGTAAAGGGTGATTTTTATGGAGCTTACCAGGGGATCGATGGATGCCTCCCTCATAAGATCGATAAACAGGGTAAAGCTGTGGTAGGGATAATGAACCAGGATGTCTCGTTCACGGATGGAGGCGAATATGCTTTGGCCCCGGACCACCGATGGATGATTGAGGGGGACAAAAGGTTCATAAACGAGGCGTTTGGTGCCCAGATTCGGGAAATCCATCAGATCTTTCAGGTTGTGGTAGCGACCACCGGGTATGATGGTATCGTTTTGAGTGATTCCGATGTTTTTCTTTAAAAGCTCGAGAAAATGCTTTGGCATGGAGGCATCGTAAACCAGTCGAACCGGATCGCCCTCATCCCGCTTTTTAAGGCCTTCTGACACCTTCTGCAGATAGGATGCACCAAAGTCATCCCTGATATCGAGTTCGGCATCCTTGGTGAGCTTGATGGTATAGGCCTCTATTCTTTCAAAATCAAACACATGAAAGAGATCTGCCAAACCGAGCCGGATAACATCATCGAGGAACATCATGTATTTGCGCGACAGTTTTCGGGGCAGAATGAGGAAACGCGGAAGGGAGTCGCAGGGTACCTTGATGATTGCATAGCGCTTCTTGCTGTTTCCTTTGGTCAGGCTGATGGCAAGATAAATGGCATCATCCTCCAGATCGGGGAATTGCTTAACCTGATCGAGCATGACCGGCATCAGTCTTGGTCTTACCTTCTGAACAAAGTACTTAAGCACAAAATCACGTTGTTTCGGGCTCAGTTCGGATTCATTGACAAAAAAGATGTTGTACTGTTCGAGCTCCTTCAGCAGGATGGCGTATGCTTCTTCATAGCGGGTTCTTTGTTCAAGCACCGTTTGATTCAGCTCATTAAGGATCCGTTGGGGATCCTCACCCAGTATCCTGCTTGCTTTTGCCGAATCGATTTCAGCCATTCGCTGCAGGGTGGCAACTCTGACCCTGAAAAACTCGTCGAGGTTGTTGCTGTAGATACCCAAAAATTTAAAGCGCTCTATCAGTGGAACGTCGGAGTTCATGGCTTCCTGCAGCACCCGTTCGTTGAATGCCAGCCACGAGAGTTCTTTCGGACGGTAGAGGTCGGTTACAACACCCTTACTCATGATCAGGTGGATTTGAATAGTTTTGGATAGAGATAATCCCTCAGGGCTCCTCCGTGCCTGGTTGCCTCGTTCCAGCCATCGATATCAAAATCTACAAGAACCACTCCGGTTGTTGAGAGGTGTTGGTAAAAATACCCTGTGAAATCATCTGCCATTTTTGCCAGGAGGGGATTGTGTGCGATGATCATGACAGAACCGGCATGCTGACAGGTTGAATGGAGGTGGGTTGTCAGTTGGCTGAGCGAGTAATATCCATACAGAAAACCTGCAACTTCAAAATCTCTGATTCTGAGACCATCGCACATCAGCCGGGAGGTTTCAATGGCTCGCCGTGCCGGACTGCTTATGACTATATCCGGGACCCAGTTGCGTTTGCTCAGCTCGGATGCCATTAGCCTGGCATCAGACTGGCCCCTTTCTGTCAGTGACCGGTCAGAATCGCTCCCGCCCTCTAAAGCAGGGTGGGTCTTGGCATGGCGGGTGATGAATAGTGTTTTCATGGCTATTCGTTTCCAAATGAACTTCCCATTTGTCGGGCACGACGGATGAGGGGGTGATCGGGATCAACGGTACGGGTTCGGGTTCCGGCCTCACTCAGGGGAATGGAGGACAATTGGCTTCCAACGAGGGCAACCATTTTGCCAAAATCCCCTTTACCGATCAGATCAGCTGCATAGGATCCGAAGCGGGTGGCCAGCAGACGGTCTGTCGGGGTAGGTGTGCCCCCGCGCTGAAGGTATCCGAGGATGGTTTCGCGTGTTTCAAAGTCGGTATTGGAGTTGATGAGGTCAGAGATGTAGGAGGCCGCGGAGGACTTGTCGCCCTTGTAAATTCCCTCTGCCACCACTACGATGGAATAGGGCTTCTTCATGGCCTGTCTTTTTTTAAGGTAGCTCACCACCTTTTTGGGGTCAAAGGGTATTTCGGGAATGAGAATAAGGTCGCCACCGCCTGCCAAACCGGCATAGAGGGCCAGCCACCCGGTGTTATGTCCCATGACTTCGATGACCATGGTTCGTTTATGGGAGTTTGCGGTCGAATGAAGGCGGTCGATCGCATCGGTGGCAACCTGCAGGGCCGAATCAAATCCAAAAGTCTGGTCGGTCCCCCAAACATCGTTATCTATGGTTTTTGGAATACCGACTATATTAAGTCCCTCCTGGGCAAGGAGGTTGGCGGTTTTCATGGTTCCGTTTCCCCCGATGCAGACCAGGGCATTCAGATCCAGGTTGCGGTAGTTTTCGCGGATTTTATCGGGCTTGGTGAAAACAGCCTTATTGCCGTTTTTATCATCTTTTTTAAAGGGTTTCTCACGGGAGGTTCCCAGGATGGTGCCTCCGAGAGTCAGGATTCCGGAAAGTTGATTTTCGGTAAGCTCCTGATAACTGTTTTCGATCAGTCCCGAGAATCCAGAAGCAAAACCGAAGACCCTCATGCCATATTCAAACATGGCCGTTTTGCCAACGCCGCGAATGGCGGCATTCAATCCCGGACAATCCCCACCGGCGGTAAGGATACCGATTTTCAAGCCTTTGGTATTCATGAATTGAGTGAACTTAGGATGCAAAGATAAGGAAAAGGAGGTTGCGGGTTGCTGGTTACTGGTTACTGGTTACTGGTTACTGGTTACTGGTTG